>JBKJJE010000174.1:0-15913 GCA_046598075.1 Stagnimonas sp. | reverse complement strand
GTTTGATTTCGGCCAGCACGAGACGCTGCTGAAGACCGACCCGCAACGCTATGCCGAAGTCGTGCGCGAGGTATCGGCCTTCGGAATCTACCTGCTCGACCGCGATGGCCTGATCCGCAGCTGGAACCGGGGAGCAGAGAACATCACCGGCTTCAGCGAGGCCGAGATGATTGGCCGCTCGTTTGCCGCGCTTTTTACCGACAGTAGCCAGCGTGAGGGCATCCCGGTGCAGACGCTGCAGTTCGTACGCGCCAACCGCCACCACAAGGACGAGCAGCCTCGTCGCCGCAAGGACGGCGAGCCCTTGATCGCACTCTGTACGCTGGATGCCGTGCGCGACGAGTCCGGCGCGCTGGCCTCGTTCGTCGAGGTGTTCAGCGACATCACTGCCGCCAAGCAGCGCGAATCGGCGCTCTACCAGCGTGCCACCCGCGATGCCCTGACGGGGCTGATCAACCGTGGCCATTTCACCGAAATGGCGGAGCTGGAAATCGAACGGGCCCGCCGATTTTCCGAGCCACTGAGCCTGGCCCTGCTCGACATCGACCACTTCAAGAAGGTCAACGACACCTATGGTCACGATGCGGGCGATATGGCGCTCGTGCAATTTGCGAAAACCTGCCAGCAGGCGGCTCGCAAGATCGATCTGGTCGGCCGCAGCGGTGGCGAGGAGTTCGTGATTCTGCTGCCGCGTGCCAACAAGGAACCAGCCTTCGAGATTCTCCAGCGCCTGCGTCTGCAGGTGATGGAGATCAGCGTCACCAGCGCCAGCGGCACCACCTTCGGCTTCAATGTCAGTATTGGCCTTGCGGCATTGCGGCCGCACACCCACGATCTGCGTGAGCTGCTGCGCAACGCCGATGCCGCGCTCTACAAGGCCAAGCGCGAGGGGCGCAACCGCGTCGAGTGCTGGTTCGAATAAACCCCGACGCCTGATCCTGTAACCCGTCCTGGCACGTTCTGCGCGTGTCGCCCCCTGCACTCCCGTACAGCCCTACCGCATGACTCGTCGTATCCAGGTTCGCCGCTCCCCCATCCATGGCAACGGCGTGTTCGCCGCGCAGGACTTGCCGGCAGAATCGCCCGTGATCGAATATCGGGGCACCAGGCTCAGGCATGCCCAGGCCGATCGCCGCTACGCAGGCAATGCCGAAACCGGCCACACTTTTTTGTTCACGCTCAACGACCAGTACGTGATCGACGCCAACCAGGGCGGCAATGCCGCGCGCTGGATCAACCACAGCTGCGCGCCCAACTGCCAGGCCTTCCTGATCGAGCACAAGGGCCGCGACCGCAAGCTCGACCGCGTGGTGATCGAAACGCTGCGGCCGATCATGGCGGGCGAGGAGCTGAGCTACAACTACGCCATCACCCTCGACGAGCGCCACACGCCACGGCTGAAAAAACTCTGGGCCTGCTTCTGCGGCGCGTCGAATTGCACGGGCACCATGCTGAATACCCGGCCGCGCCGACGCAGCTGATCAGCCGGCCTGCACGGCGGCAATCCAGCGGTCGATCTTGGTCTCCAGCACGTCAAGCGTCACCGCACCGTCCTTCAGCACCTCGCGGTGGAAGGCACGGATATCGAACTTCGGTCCCAGGGCTTTTTCGGCGCGTGCGCGCAGCGCCTTGATCTTCAGCTCGCCCATCTTGTAAGCCAATGCCTGCCCCGGGATTGCCATGTAGCGCTCGGCCTCCGAGATCGCCTGGGTCTGACTCTGCGCCGAGTTGGCGAGCATGTAGTCGATCACCTGCTGGCGGCTCCAGCCCTTGTCGTGCAGGCCGGTATCGACCACCAGCCGGATCGCCCGCCAGAGTTCGTTCTGCAGATACCCGAAGTAGTCGTAGGGGTCCTGATAGACGCCCAGTTCCTTGCCGAGCGACTCGGCATACAGGCCCCAGCCCTCGCTGTAGGCAGTCTCGCCGCCGAAGCGGCGGAACTTCGGCAGTGCAGTCAGCTCCTGCTGCAGGGCGATCTGGAAATGATGGCCGGGCACCGCCTCGTGCAGGTAAAGGTCCTCGGCATCCCAGGTTTTACGGCTGGGCAGGTCATAGGTGTTGACGTAGAACACGCCGGGCCGGCTGCCGTCTTCGCTGGGGGACTGATAGCTGCCGCCGGCTGCCGACTTGTTGCGGAAGGTCTCGACCGGGCGGATCTCGAAACCGGCTTTCGGCTGCAGCGAGAACAACCGCGCCGCGCCCGGCTCCACCCGCAGCCGCAGGCTCTCGAAATACGCCAGCAGCGCCGGCTCGTCCTTGAACTCGAAACGCTTGTCGCTATCCAGAAACGTGAAGAACGCCTGCAGGTCGCCCTTGAACTTCAGCTCCGCGATGATCTTGCGCATCGCCGCGTGGATGCGCGCGACCTCGTCGAGGCCGATCTGGTGAATCTCGGCAGGGCTGAGGTTGGTGGTAGTGGTGGTGCGGGCCTGGTAGGCATACCAGGCAGCCCCATCCGGCAGGGCGTAAAGCCCGACGGTGCTGCGGGTTTTCGGCAGGTATTCGCTGGCGATGTAGGTGCGCAGGTTCCGATACGCCGGCAGCAGGGTGTCGCGGATCAGCACCGTGTATTCGGCGGTGAGCCGTGCCTTGTCGGCGGGGCTGAAAGTTTCGGGCAGCTTCGCGATGGGCTGGTAGAACAGGGTCTGGGTGGGATCGGCGACGATCAGTGCATCCAGCTGCGGCAGCACTTTTTCCATCAGCACTCGCGGCTGCACCACCCCGGCGGCAATGCCTTCGCGCATGTTGGCGATGGCCTGCTCGAACAGCGCCGGGATTTGCCTGGCACGACGTGTCCAGTTTTCGTAATCGGCGACGGTCTTGAACGGCTGCGCCGAGGTGCCACTGCCCAGCTGCGCCATTTGATTCGGCAGGCTGTAGAACTGGTTGATCGGTTGCAGATAGCCCGGAAACCGCTCGCCCTCGATGGCGAGGCTCAGCCTGCGCAGCAGGATCTGCGTGCTGAGACGGTCCTGCTCGCCCAGGCCGGAAGTGTCGACGGCCGCCAGCCGGGCCTGCCATTTGCGGGCGAATGCCATTTGCTCGGCGCGCTGCTCCGCCCCGAGGAAATTGGGCAGGCGGTCGTTATAGCGGGCATCGCCGACAAAGGTGGCGGTGAGCGGATTGAGCGCCAGATTTTCTTCCCAGTAGTCGCTGAACAGCTGCGACATCGCCAGCACGGGGCTCGCGGCGGGCGATGGCGTCAGCGGCTGCTGCACGCAGGCGCCCAGGCCAAGAAGGGTGAGCAGTACCAACGCTGCGCGCTGAGGTGAGAGGGCGGACATGTGGATTCCAGAAAGAGCTGAAAGCGGCGGAAGCATCGATGCAGCAGCGTCCGGTGAGGATGTGGGACCGCAGCCCGGCTAGAACCGCGGACTGGTCCAGGTTTCCAGCTGGCCGTCCCTGAAACTGACGCTGCCGAACAGCAGCGCCTTCTGGTCCTGATAGGTCCAGAGAGTGCCCTTGCTGTTGGTGGATTCGCGATAGTCGGCGCCGAGCAGCGCCCGTACTTCATCCGGCGACTGGCCTTTTTGCAGGGTGATCCAGCCCATCACGTCTTTCCAGGGTTGCGGGCCGGAATCCGGCGCGGTGCTGTTCAGCGGCCCGGCGCTGCCGGGTGCGAGACCCTCGATGGAGATCGCCTGTGCGGGGGCGATCCGGTCCGGCAGCTTGATCGCTGCACCGGCTTCAAGGCTGCCGGTGGTCTGGATCGGCGTCTGGGCGAGCGCCGTGGTGGTGGCAGCGAGCAGCAACAAAACGGGTGTGTGTCGGATCATGGGTTTCTCGCCTCGGCGATCTGTTGTGCGCAATTCTAGGCTTGTCGGCATCAGCCGCGCAGCACGCCCACCCGGCCCCAGGCGCAGCGCACGCCGGCGCTGAAAATGCGGAAGTCGTAGAGCGCACCCGCCGCGTCCGCCAGCCGCCGTTCGGCGTGGATCACCAGCGGTGCCGCGAGCTGGGCGACGTCGTCGCAGTCGAAGCCCACCGCCTGGGTGCTGACCAGCAGCCGCCGCCCGGCACTGCCGCCGCTGGCCTCGGCCAGCAGCCCGGCGTGCACCGCCATCGCCTGTGCGCCGTATTCGATCAGCACCAGCGGCGACAGCTGCTGCCGATGGCGCAGGGCATGGTCGGCCGCGCGATGGCCGTTGCTCTCGCAGACGATGCGCTCGGCATCCCATTCCAGCACCGCATCGAGCAGGCAGGACGCGCCCTGATGCGGGATCAGCCGCAGGATCGCGGCGCGGTCGGGCAGCGCGGCCGCAGTCATTGCAGCTGCACCCGCAGGCTGCCGCAGGGCGCTGTCAGCAGCAGCTCGCCGGTGCCGCCGCTGGCCAGGCGCTGCAGCAGCGGCAGGGCGCGGGCAGCGGGATTGGCGAGGCGCAGAGCCTCCAGAGTGGCGTCTGTGCAGGGCGTGTCCGGCGCGCTCGCCTCGAGGCTCAGCGTCAGCTGCGCCAGCGCCCCGGGTGCCGAGCCTGCCGCGCGCAGCGCCAGCGCCACGGCCGCCGGCTGGGCGATGGGTCGGGTGGCCCACAGCGGCGGTGGCGGCGGCAGGTCGTAGGCGACCAGCAGCACCGGCAGCTCCTCGGCCAACGCCAGCGCGGCGGCTTCCAGCAGGCCGGCGGCGAAGCTCGCATCCCAGGCCGAGAGACTGGTGGAGGGCAGCCGGCAGCCGGCGGCGATGCTCCAGTAGCCGGCTGCCGCGTTGTGCACGCAGTTGTGGAAATCGGTCGGCGAGACCAGCCGCTGCGGCCCGGCCAGGCTGCTGACAATGCGGTGAATGATGACGGTATCGGCATCGCTGCTGGCGAACACCGTCGCCCACTGGCCAGGGTCGAGTGCGCCGTGGCCCAGGGCATCCTCGGCGGCGGCAAACGCCAGACGCACCGCCAGCGGTGCGCGGCGGCGCTCGTTGGGCGGCAGCAGGTTGGAGGGCGTCAGCGCCAGTTCGCTGGCGGAGTACGGCTGCTCGCCGCGCAGCACCGCCCGGGCGCTGGCCCAGTCCGGCAGGCCGGGCATGGAGATGCCGATGGCGACCAGGTCGAGCTTCATGGGCTGCGCCCGGTGTGGATATGAGTTCGGGCATCCCGCCCAGTGGGGATATAGGTTCGGACGTCACGCCCGAACAGCAGACTGCAATTGTTGCCGCCAAAGCCGAAAGCATTGCTGATCGCCGCACGCACCGGCATCGCCTGCGGCTGCAGGACATAGCGCGCGGCCAGCGCCGGGTCCAGCTGCAGCGTATTGCAGCTGCCGGGCAGCAGGCCGTGTTCCACCGCCAGCAGCGCCACCGCTGCACCCACCATGCCCGCCGCGCCCAGCGTGTGACCGAACTGGCCCTTGGTCGAACTGCAGTGGGTGGCGGTGCCGAACACTGCGCACAGCGCATGGTCTTCGGCCAGATCATTGGCCGGCGTGGCGGTGCCGTGCAGATGCAGGTAATCCACCTCGTCCGCGGCCAGGCCGGCGCGCTCGAGGGCTGCGCGCATCGCCTCGGCCGCACCGCGGCCCTGCGGTTCGGGGGCGGACATGTGGTGGGCGTCGGAGGATTCGCCATAGCCCAGCAGTGCCAGAGCGCCCGGCTCCGTCGCCGGCAGCAGCAGCGCGAAGGCCGCCGCCTCGCCGATGGAAATGCCGCGCCGGGCAGCGTCGGCCGGACGGCAGGGTTCGGGCGATACCAGCTGCAGCGCGTTGAAGCCGTGCAGGGTGGTCAGGCACAGCGAATCGACGCCGCCCACCACTGCGGCATCGCACAGGCCCAGGTGAATCGCCCGCTGTGCCGAGGCGAACACCTTGGCCGACGACGAGCAGGCGGTGGAGATGGCGACGCTGAGGCCCTCCAGACCCAGCCGCATGCGCACATAGTCGGCGACCGAATAAGTGTTCTGGCTGCGGCGGTAATCGAACCAGTCCGGCAGGCGCTCGGTGACGGCATCGCGCTCGCGGTAGGCGCGCTCGGTCTGGGCGACACCGGCCGTCGAGGTGCCGATGAACACGCCGATGCGGGTGGCACCCAGACGCGCCTTCAGGCGCAGCACGGCGTCGATGAAACCGTCCTGCACCAGGCCCAGTTCGGCGAGGCGGTTGTTGCGGCAGTCCCAGGCCGCCAGCGCACCGGCCAGCGATCGATCGAGGCCAGCGACCTCGCCCACCCAGCAGTCCAGCGTGCAGCCCTGAAAGCCGCGGCTGAGGCCGCTGCGTGCGGTCCGAAGCCCTTGCAGCTGTGCATCACGGCCCGCGCCCAGCGCGGTGGTGAGCGTGTAGTCGGGCACCGCCAGGGGCAGCATGGGTGCAGTCATGGCTGCCAGAAATCGTAGAAGTTGCCCCAATTGTAGGGGGCGCTGCGCAGCTGTTCTGCCAGCCGGTCGGCATAGGCCTGCGCGGCCTGCGCTGCAGCCGCGGCACGCTGGCCACGGGGCGCCAGCTCGCCCACGCTGAACAGCTCGAAATGGGCCTGATAGTGACCGTCGCCCTGATAGGCGGCGAACCCCAGAATCACCGGGCAGCGCAGCGCCAGCGCCAGCTGCCAGGGGCCGAGCGGCAGCTGTGCGGGCTGGCCGAGAAACTGCACGGTCACGGTCGCTTCGCCAGCCCGCGCGCGGTCGGCCATCAGCCCCACCAGCCGCCCGGCGGCAAGGGCTTCCCTCAGTTTCAGCACCAGCGCCGGGCCGGACTGCGCCGCGTCGATCACCTGTGCCGCGAAAGCCGGCGCGGCGCGCTCCATCACCGCGTTGAAGCGCGCGCTGTGGGCGCGATCCATGACGATCGACAGCGGCAGCTGCTTGTCGCGGGTGCCGGGTGTGCGCATTGCCTCGAAGCTGCCGAAATGGCTGACGATCAGCAGCGCGCCGCCGCGCCGGGCGACGTCCAATACCAGCTCGGTCTCGTCGACCCGCAGCGTCAGCGCCCGGCTGCCGGCGAGCAGGAACACCCGGTCCAGCGCGCAGCTGGCAAAGCACCAGAAATGCCGCCAGAGATCGCGCCAGCCGACCGGTCGCCCCAGCACTTTCTGCAGGTAGGCGCGGCTGGCACGGCGCGCTGCCAGGCCGGTGAGCAGGAAGTACAGCGTGACCGGCACCAGCAGCGCCCGCGCCGGCCGCCGTCCCAGCAGCCTCGCCAGCGCGAACAGGATGGCGACGCCGAAAGCACCACCGCGCTCGCGCTGCGCCTGCCAGCCGCGCGACTCAGGGGCCATGCCGGAAGCGTCCCTGTGCGGCCAGGGTGTCGCCGACATGGATCGTGAAATCCGCATGGGACTCGGATGGCGCTACCGCGATTCGCAACTGCTCGCCGGGCCGCACCGCGCGCAGGAACTTGGCGGACTGCACACCCAGCAGCCGCGATGCTGGCGGCAGCAGCGCACCGCAGGCTTCCCAGGCCCAGTCCAGCAGCACCACGCCGGGCAGCACCGGCGCTCCGGGAAAATGGCCGGGCAGTGCCGGATGGTCGTGCGGCACCGTCCGCTGCCAGTCAGCCATCGAGCAGCTCCAGCAGTGCGGCCCGCGGCAGCTTGCCGACGGCGTTGCGCGGCAGTGCCGCGACTTTCTTCAGCGGCCGCGGCAGAAACACCGGATCGAGCTTGCGCGCCAGCGCGCCGAGAATGGCCGCCTCGCTGAGCGCCGGTGCCACCACCAGGGCTGCGGGGCGCAGCGTCAGCGCGTCGCTGCCGCCATCGTCATCGGGCATCAGCACGGCGGCGTCCTCGACGCCCGGCACCGCCAGCAGGGCCTGCAGCAGTTCGCCGAGATCGAGGCGCTTGCCGGCGACCTTCACTACTTCGCCGCCGCGTCCCAGCAGGCGAAACCGCTCGCCATCGAGTGGCTCGATGGCATCGGCCAGGCGCCGCTCCTGCAGATAATCAGCCGCCAGCCAGACGCCGTCCGCCCGGGTGGTCAGCGTCAGGCCGGGATACAGCCGCCACAGCGGGTCGCGGGTGGCACGGCGGGTGGCCAGGCTACCGGCCTCGGTGCAGCCGTAGATCTCGAACACCGGCGCGGCGAACTGCTGTTCGGCAGCCTCTGCCAGCGCCAGCGCCAGCGGCGCGGTGGCCGACAGCAGCAGCGCCAGCGGCGGCAGTCGGGGCCGGGCGGCGACCAGCATCCGCAGGTGTACCGGCGTGGTCACCAGCATCCGCGGCGCCGGCAGGGCAGCCAGGCTGGCGCGGATGTCCTCGGCGAAAAACGGCTGGCCGGCGTCGATCGCGCAGCCGGCGACCAGCGCCATCATCACCGTCGTCTCCAGGCCGTACATATGCTGCGGTGGCACGGTGGCGGCAATGTGTACGCCACGGCCGAACCGCGCGCTGGCGCGCCCGGCGGTGGCGATCAGCATCGCCCAACTCTTGGCCTGCGGCTGCGGTGCGCCGGTGCTGCCGCTGGTGAAGGCGATGGCCGCCAGACGGTCGAGCGGCACCTGTGGCACCGCGCCGTCCCAGTCGCCGCCATCGAAACGTTCGTCGAGCAGCAGGTCGTCGGGCCGGGTGCAGAGGCTGGCATCGTCGGCGATCGCCATCGCCTGCGGATGCGTCTCGCGCAGCCGCGCCAGCGTCGCAGCGTGGCCCACCGGCGGCAGCAGGCAGGGCTTGCCGCGCAGCAGCGCCGCGCAGAAGGCGAGCAGGAACAGCGCCCGGCTGGCGGGCAGCGGCAGCACTTCGCGGGCGTCGTCCGGCAGCCTGGCGGCGAGGGCCATTGCCGCCGCGAGAAACCGCGACTGGCTCACCGCTTGGCCGCGCACCCACAGCAGCGGCCGCTCGGGGTGATAGTCCTCGATCAGCGGCGCGCTGATCATCGCCGCGGCCCGAAGTGCGGACGGCTGCGGATGACCAGGCCGAGATAGTCGGTGAAACGCGAATGCGGATGCTCCGGGAACCAGCGCCGCCGCAGCAGGTATTCGACCACGAACACCGTGCCCAGCACCGCATAGCTGATGAAGTTGGTGAACAGCGACCACAGCCATAGCGGCCCGCTCAGCGTCAGCAACAGGGTGATGGCTGCCAGGCCGGCGGCCAGCAGCGCCCAGAAGGCAGTCAGCCTGCGGGTGTAGCGCGCCACCGGTGCCGACAGTGGCCCGTGGGCGGCGTCGGCGATGCCGGTGATCAGCGGTGTGTGGCCGGGGCGCAGGGTCAGCGCAAAACCCGCCGACAGCGCCAGCGGCAGCAGCAACGGCGGCAGATACAGCGCGAACTGGCCGCCGCCCAGATGCACCAGCCACCAGAGCGCCATTGCCAGCAGGCCAAAGCCGAGCCAGAACAGCGGCCGGGCCTTAAGCAGCGCCGCACTGATCGGGGTCGCGGCGACTGCCAGCAGCGCCAGCCATTGCAGGTCTGGCGAATGCAGCAGCACTGCCGCATGGGACAGCAGCGGATAGCTGACCATCAGCGCCACGGGCAGCCAGACCCGGGCCGGTGGCAGGCGCATCGCCATCGCCGATCTCAGGATTTGCGGTGCGCCGCGACATGCGCGCTGAGCGCGCTGATGCTGGCGAAAGCCTGTTTCACGGCCTCGTCCTCGGAGCGAATCTCGACGCCGTAGTGCTGCTGGATGGCGAGCGCGATCTCGAGCGCGTCGATGGAATCCAGCCCCCAGCCGCTGCCGTGCGCGCCAAACAGCGGCGCCTCCGGGTCGACACTGTCTGCCTGCACCGATTCCAGGTTGAGGGCAGTGATTAGCAGGCTGGTGAGTTCGAGTTGTTCAGGAGTCATGGGAGGTTATCCGCGCAGGTACATGCGGCGATAGTTGCGGTGCCGGAACCAGCGCAGCGGCTGCCTCAGGCACTTCAGGAAATAGATGATGCGGAAAGTGCGCAGATGCCGCCGCATCAGCGGCGTGGTGGCGCTGAAGACATCGCCCGAGAGCAGCGAGATGACTGCGCGCTTGGACATCATCGCCGGCCTAGCGGTGAGCTGCGCGTCCGGCGTCATCATCAGGTCGCGCATGATCGGATTCGGCATCCGGTAGATCAGCCAGGTGAAATCCTTCATCGCCTGGTCGATGTTGCGCTTGTGCTCGGCGAGCAGCGGCACTTCCTGTTCCGGCGCATCGAGGATGCGATGCACGCGCTCGGCGGCGGAGGCGGCACTCTCCATCGCCAGCATCACGCCGGTGGAAAACAGCGGATCGATGAAGCCGTAGGCATCGCCGATGAGCAGATAACCCTCGCCGCGGTTGGCACTGCACTTGTAGGTGAAGTTGCCAGTGGCGGTGACCTCGGAACAGCGCCGGCTGCCCTCGAGCCGTGCCTGCAGGTCGGGGGCCAGCGCGATGGTGTCGGCAAAGAACTGCTCGACCGGCACCTGCCGCTGGCGCAGGTAATACGGCCAGCACACTGCGCCGATGCTGGTGACGCCGTTGACCAGCGGGATGGCCCAGAACCAGCCGTGCGCGAACCAGTAGAGCTGGATGTTGCCGCCGCTCCGGCCCGCAGGCCGCTGCACGTCCTGGAAATGCGCGTAGAGAGCCGCGCTGGTGTGGTCTGGATTCTTCACTTTCCAGCCGTTCGGCCCGCCGAAAAAAGTCTCCCGGCCGGAGGCATCGACGACATAGCGTGCCGACCACTGCCGGCTGATGCCGGCCTGCTCGCCCTCGATGGCCCAGAGGCCGGTGCCAGCGTCGCGCACCGCGCGGGTGATTTTGCAGCCCTGCTGCACCGCCACGCCTTTGTCGGCGGCGTTGCGGATCAGCACCTCGTCGAACTGCGCACGCGGCACCTGGTAGCTGTACGGCAGGCTCTCATCAAGCGCCTGGCCGAACTGGAACGTCTCGGTGCGGCCGTGGTACTGCGAGACGAACTCCGCCGCGTACTTGGGCACCCCGATTGCCGCCACCTGGTCACTGACGCCCAGCCGCTCGAACATCCGCATCGAGCAGGGCAGCAGCGATTCGCCGATGTGGAAGCGCGGATGCTGGTCCTTGTCGGCCAGCGCCACCCGCCGGCCCTGCATCGCCAGCAGCGTCGCCACGGTCGATCCGGCCGGGCCGCCGCCGATCACGAACACGTCGATCGGCGTGCTGGCGGCCTCGAACTCCGGGGGGATGATCTGCGTCACGGCGGGTCTCGACAGGGTGGTTGAAGCTGGAGCCGCAGCGATGGGAAATCCCGAACGGCTAGACTGCGCGACAGGCAGGCGAACAGTCTCGCACAGCCCGAATCACCCTTCTACTTCACCATGTCCGCCGCGATCCCACGCCCCTACCGTCTTGGTCCTGCCCTCGTGCCGGGCGCCCAGCTGCTGGCCCGGCTGCGCTTTGGCAGCGCCGGCGTCAGCGACGATCCACGCGAAGTGCGGCTTGGCCTGCCGGTGCTGCACGGCGCGGCGGAAGAATGCTGGATGAGCGACGCACCGGTGCGGCATGGCTGGCAGGACGGCCTGGGCCTGGCCGAAAACGGCGCCATCCTGTTCGGCCAGCTGGCCATCGCCGGGCCGGAACTGGACGCGCTCGGAGTTGATCGCGCAGTGTTCCATGCCTACGCCCGCATCAACCATCTGCTGCACCAGCGCGGCTATCCGCACTGGCTGCGGATGTGGAACTTTCTGTCGCGGATCACCGAGGGCGAGGGCGAAGCCGAACGCTACCGGCTGTTCAACACCGGCCGCGCCCGGGCGCTGCAGCTCAAGCGCGAGATCGAGCGGCTGCTGCCGGCCGCCACCGCCATCGGCACTGCGGACGGCGGGCTGCTGATCTACTTTCTCGGCGCGGCGACGGTGACCGGAGTGCAGGTGGAAAACCCCCGGCAGGTGTCGGCGTTCCAGTATCCCAGCCGCTACGGTCTGACCAGCCCGAGTTTCTCGCGCGCCACCCGCGTCGAGTGGGCCGATGGCGGCGACTTGCTGGTGAGCGGCACCGCCAGCGTGGTCGGCCACGAAACCCGGCACGCCGGGGATCTGCCTGCCCAGCTGCACGAGACGTTCGCCAATCTCGATGCGCTGGTCGCTGCCGCCAGCGCGCAGCGCGGCGGCGGCAGCTACCTGCCACACAGTTTCAAGCTCTATCTCACCGAGCCCTCGCTATTGCCAGTGCTGCTGCCTTTGCTGGCGGCACAGTTCGGCGCCGCGCCGATCACTTGCCTGCACGGCGCGATCTGCCGCCCGGATCTGGGCCTGGAGATCGAGGGCATCTACACCGCCGGGCCGAGCCGGTGAGCAGACTGGCGCAGCGGCTCAACCGCCACTACCGCATCCATGCCACCGGCATCTGCTTTTCGGTGTTCGGGCTCGGCGCGCTGGCGCTCAGCTTCAGCTGGTTTCCGCTGCTGCGGCTCTGGCACTGGCGTGATCGCGAGGCGGCGCAGAGGGCCATCCAGCGCAGCCTGAGCGCGGCGTTTCGCGGCTTCGTCGGACTGATGAAGACCGCCGGAGTGCTGAGCTGGGAGGCGCATGGCCTGGAGCATCTCAGACAGCCCGGCGTGCTGGTGATCGCCAACCATCCGACACTGATCGACGTGGTGCTGCTGATCAGCTTCATGCCGCAGGTGGACTGCATCGTCAAAGCCGGGCTGTGGCGCAACCTGTTCCTGCGCTGGCCGGTGAGCTGGGCCGGCTACATCCCCAACGACGACGACAAGCCCGAACAGCTGGTCGCCCGCTGTGCCGAAAAGCTGAAGGCCGGCCGCTCGCTGATCGTGTTCCCGGAAGGCACCCGCTCGGTGCCCGGCCGGCCGCTGGCGATGCGCCGCGGCGCAGCACAGATCGCGCTGGCGGCCGGCTGCCCGGTGGTGCCGGTGACCATTACCTGCGAGCCGCTGACGCTGACCAAGGGCAGCGCCTGGTGGCAGGTGCCGGCGCGGCGCTTCCACCTCTGCCTGAGCGTCGAGCCGGCGTTGCCGATGGCCGAGATCATGGCGGGCGATTTGCCCGCACCCCTGGCCGCCCGCCGGCTGACCCGCTGGATTGCCGACTACTACACCGAGCGCCTGGGCACGCCGCCGCTGCCGAGCCGCCAAGGCTAAACTGCGCGCAGCCATCCACTTCTCGCTCCGATGCAGACCGAAGCCGAAATCTATTCCACCCTCAAGCAGGTGCTCGTCGAGCTGTTCGAGATCGACCCCGCCCGCATCAGCCGTGCCGCCAGCCTGTATCAGGACCTCGACATCGACAGCATCGACGCCATCGACCTGATGTTGAAGCTGAAGGAAGTCACCGGCAAGAAGATCCAGGCCGAGGAGTTCAAGCACGTCCGCACGGTCGACGACATCGTGGTGGCGCTGCATCAGCTGCTCAATGGCTGAGACGCTGCTACCGCAGGTGCTCGCCGAGCAGTGCGCTGCCAGCCGCAGCACGCTGAAGCTGCACATCCCGGCCGATCTCTTGGTGTTCGACGGCCATTTCGACGACCACCCCATCGTTCCCGGTATCGCCGAGGTGGACTGGGCGCTGCGCCTGGCACGCACGCGGCTGCCAGTGACCGGCGCGTTCTGCGGCCTGGCCAAGCTCAAGTTCATGCGCGTCATCCAGCCGCTTGCGGAGCTGACGCTGACGCTCGAATGGCGCAGCGGCACACTCGCTTTCGAGTACCGCGACGGCCGCGGCGCCTGTTCGGCCGGCGAGCTGCTGTTCGCCAGCGCATGAAGCCTTGCGTGGTGGTGCCGTTCTACAACCACGAGCGCGCCATCGGCGGCGTGGTGGAACGGCTGGCGGTGATCGGCCTGCCCTGCTTTCTGGTCGATGACGGCTCCGATCCCTGCTGCGCCCCGGTGCTCGAGGCGCTGGCGCGCGAAGCCGGCGGCTGGCTGACGCTGATTCGCCTGCCGGTCAACGCCGGCAAGGGGGTGGCGACCGCCGCCGGGTTTGCCGCCGCTGCCGCTGCCGGGTTCAGCCACGCGCTGCAGCTCGATGCCGATGGCCAGCACTGCGTCGAGGACATCCCGAAGTTTCTTGCTGCCGCACGTCTAGCACCGCAGGCGGTGATTGCCGGCAACGCGCAGTTCGGCGCGGATGTACCGCGCCATCGTCTCTACGGCCGCTATCTCACCCATGGCATGGTCTGGCTCAACACCCTGTCGTTCGCAATCCGCGATTCGATGTGCGGTTTCAGGCTGTATCCGCTGCCGGCGGCGCTTGCGGCCTGGGGCCAGATGCGGGCCGGACGGCGGATGGATTTCGACAGCGAGATCCTGGTGCGGATGTTCTGGGCCGGCGTGCCGGTGGTGAACCTCGCCACCACCGTGCGCTACCCCAGCGACGGCGTCTCGCATTTCGCCCTGCTGGCCGACAACCTGCGCATCAGCGCCATGCACACCCGGCTGTTTTTCGGCATGGTGTGGCGGCTGCCGCAGCTGCTGTCCCGCCGCATCACCGGGCATCGACCATGAACACGCCGCAGGAAGCCGAGGTCTTCATCGAAGTGCCGTTCCACGATCTCGACCCGGCGGGCATCGTCTGGCATGGCAACTACGCGCGCTATTTCGAGCTGGCCCGCTGCGCGCTGCTGGAGGGCCTGGGCTACAACTACGACCACATGCGCGACTCCGGCTATTTCTGGCCGGTGATCGATTTCGGCATGCGCTATGTCAAACCAGCGCACTTCAAGCAGCGGCTCGCCGTGCGGGCGCGGCTGGTGGAGTGGGAATACCGATTGAAGATCGAGTACCTGATCCGCGATGCCGCGACTGGCGCCAGGCTCACCAAGGGCCATTCGGTGCAGGTGGCGGTCGATCTGAAAACCGGCGAGATGCAACTCAACTCGCCGCCGGTGCTACTGCAAAAACTGGGAGTGCTGAAATGATCATCCGTCCTTGCCTGCTGGCGCTGCTGCTGCTCTGTGCCGCGCAGGCAAACGCTACCGCGCCACTGCCGCCGCTGGAAGCTGCAGCCGTGGAAAAACTGCTGGCGCCGGATGCCCGCGCCAACCTCGACGCCGCGGTACTCAGCGGCGAGTTCAGCCAGGTAAAGCAGCTCCGGGAGCTGCCGCAGCCGCTGCTCAGCAGCGGCCGGTTCGTGCTGGCGCGCGGCATCGGCATCGACTGGCAGGTGCAAAAGCCGTTCGCGAGCGCCTTCATCCTCACCGCCGACGCCCTCACCGAGCACAGCGGCAGCCAGGTCCATCGCAGCAGCCGCGACAGCCAGCCCGCACTCGCCGCCGCCTCGCGCCTGCTGCTGGCGCTGTTTGCACTCGATGTCGTCGCCCTCGACACCGAGTTCCGCTTTGCCGGCAGCCGCAGCGCCAGTGGCTGGCAGCTGCAACTCACGCCCCGCCATGCCGCCTTCGCCGCCGCCTTCGCCGAGGCGCGGGTGGAAGGCGACACCCAGGTGCGCCGGGTGCGGCTGGTGGATGGCCGTGGCGATATCACCGACATCACTTTCACCGGCCTCGTGCAGCAGGCCGCGCTGACGGCCGGACAGAAGGCCCGCTTCCAGTGACGGCCGCGCCCACCCGCCGCAACTTCGGCTGGTGGCTGGCAACGGCGGGGCTGCTGCTGCTGGCGCTGCTGGTAAAGGCCCCGCACTGGCAGTTCGATACCGATCTGCTGTCGATGCTGCCTGCCGATTCGCGTGACTTAAGGCTCGAAGCAGCCGGTGCGCAGGCCGCCAACCGCTACACCCGGCAGCTGATTTTCCTGGTCGGGGCGCCTGATTTCACGGCGGCGCGCGAGGCCGCTGCGGCGCTGGCCAGCGCGCTGCGGGCAAGCCCGGCGATAGCAGCGGTGCGCTTCGAGGCCGATGCCGCCGCGCTGGCGCCCGACGCCGCCCTGCATGCCGCCCGCTTCGGCCTGCTGACGGCGGAAGACCGCGCCCGGCTCGACCGCGGCGAGGCGGCGGCACTCGCCGACGAAGCCCTGCGCGCGCTGTATTCGCCGGCCGCGTTCGCCAGGCTGACGACGGTGCTGGACGATCCTTTCGGCTTCACCGACCGGTTTCTGCGCGCCGGCCTGTCGGTGCCCGGCCATGCAGTGCCAGAAGGCGGCGTGCTCGCCGTCCGCG
>JBKJJE010000109.1:0-6279 GCA_046598075.1 Stagnimonas sp. | reverse complement strand
CCTTGAGCGGGGCATCGAAAGCCACCCCGGATTCTTCGACCCGCACCCAGTCCGGCACCTCGCCGATCACCTCGTCCTCGCTGGCCAGCCCTTCGGTCTGGCGCATGGCGGTGTCATTGCGGAACAGGATGCCCCTGGGCGCCAGCACGCGCTGCAAGGCCTCGACCAGCAGCGGCTTGAGCAGCTCCATGCCGGCGGTGGTGACCTGTGCCACCAGCACCTCACCGAAGCGATCCACCACCAGCCCCGGCAGGCCATCGCTCTCGCCGAACACCAGCCGGTAATGCGGGCTGGGGAACAGCCTGGAGCGCAGCGCCAGCGCCTGGCGCAGGCGGCGCTCGAAGAAATCGACATCGATCTCGGCATCGCCCTGCCCGCTCAGCACCCGCACTGCCAGCAGTACATGCGGGTTGACGGTGGCCACGCCCAGCGGCTTGCCGCGATAGTCCTCCAGGCGGCAGAGGCTGCCCGGCACCATTCCCTTGATGGGCGTGGCGGTGGTATCGATCTCGTTGGAATAGGCCCACATGTGCCCCGCGCGTAGGCGGCGTTCCTCGTGGATTTTCAGCTGGAGCTTTTGCATGGATTCCTGTGCAGAAAAATGAGCCGACTGCAAGCGTGTTCGCTGGCGCGAGGCTCGGCTATCATTCTCCCATACGGCGTCCACAGAGGGCGCACCCGCCAGCATCCAGAACACCCAGACGGAGCGAGCCGAAGCGTGGAAGCCATCATTGCGCGCATCACCCAACTGGGGCCTGAGTTCTGGTCGACGACGATCTACGTGGTGGCGGTGCTCGCCATCTGCGCGATCATGCTGATCGGCTCCTTCCTGCTGGGAGGCAGGAGCGGTGGCCGTGCCAAGAACGAGCCTTTCGAGTCCGGCGTGGTGTCGTCCAGCCCGGAGCGTCTCAGGCTCTCCGCCAAGTTCTACCTGGTGGCGATGTTCTTCGTGATCTTCGACGTCGAAGCACTCTATCTCTACGCCTGGGCGGTGTCCGTGAAGGAAGCCGGCTGGGCGGGCTGGATCGAAGCCCTCGTCTTTATCTTCATCCTCACTGCCAGCCTCGTGTACCTCGCCCGCATCGGCGCACTCGACTGGACACCGCACCAAAAGAAGCGCCGAGCCGCGCACGCCAAGGCAGCCGAATAGCCATGCAATACACGCTGACGAGAATCAACCCGAACCGTCCGACCGGCGTCTCGCCGCTGACCGAGGACTACACGCAGAAAGCCGCCGACGATGTCTTCACCGAAGAACAGGTGAATCGCAACGTCATCACTGCCAAGCTCTCCGATCTGGTCAACTGGGGCCGCAAGAACTCTATCTGGCCGTACAACTTCGGCCTCTCCTGCTGCTACGTGGAGTTCGCCACCACCTTCACGCCGACCCATGACCTCGCGCGCTTCGGCTCTGAAGTGATCCGCGCCAGCCCACGCCAGGCCGACGTCATCATCATCGCCGGCACCTGTTTCATGAAGATGGCACCAGTCATCCAGCGCCTCTACGAGCAGATGCTGGAGCCGCGCTGGGTGATCTCGATGGGGGCCTGCGCCAACTCCGGCGGCATGTACGACATCTATTCCGTGGTGCAGGGCGTCGACAAGTTCCTGCCGGTCGATCTCTACATCCCCGGCTGCCCGCCACGTCCCGAGGCTTTTCTCGAAGGCCTGCTGATGTTGCAGAACTCCATCGGCAAGGAGCGCCGCCCGCTCACCTGGACTGCGGGCGACCAGGGCATCTACAAGCCGATCCAGCCCAGCCAGCGCGATGCCAAGCATGCCGAACGCATGGCGCAGACCGTGCTGCGCTCACCCGATTCGGTGTAATCCATGGCTGACGGAACTCCACTCTCAGTGCCTGATGTTGTCCGTGAGCTGACCACCCGCTTCGGCGACGCCGGCTTCACGCTGCAAACCACCGCCGACGCAATGCCGACGCTGTGGATTCCGGTCGGGCGCCTGCACGAAGTGCTGCGCTACCTGAAGCACGAGGCGCAGAAGCCCTTCAAGATGCTCTATGACCTCACGGCCATCGACGAGCGTCTGCGCAAGCACCGCGAAGGTCAGCCCAAGGCCGACTTCAGCATCGTCTACCAGCTGCTGTCGATCGAACGCAATGCCGATCTGCGCCTGAAAGTCGCCCTGCTGGGCGAGTTTCCGCATCTGCCCAGCATCGTCAGCGTGTTCCAGAACGCCAACTGGTACGAACGCGAGGTCTGGGACCTGTTCGGCATCGTCTTCGACGGCCATCCCGGCCTGCGCCGCATCATGCTGCCGCCGTCCTGGCCCGCTGGCAGCCACCCGTTGCGCAAGGAACACAACGCCCGCGCCACCGAATTCGATCCCTACCAGCTGACGGCGCTCAGGCAGGACATGGAGCAGGAGGCGCTGCGTTTCGTCCCCGAAGACTGGGGCATGAAGCGTGGCACCGACCAGCACGATTTCATGTTCCTCAACCTGGGCCCCAATCACCCCTCGGCGCATGGCGCCTTCCGCATCATCCTGCAGCTGGATGGCGAGGAGATCGTCGATTGCGTGCCGGAAATCGGCTACCACCATCGCGGCGCTGAAAAGATGGGCGAGCGCCAGTCCTGGCACAGCTACATTCCCTACACCGACCGCATCGACTATCTCGGCGGGGTGATGAACAACCTGCCGTACGTGATGGCGCTGGAGAAGCTCGCCGGCATCAAGGTGCCGGCGCGGGTCGAGACCATCCGCGTGATGCTCTGCGAGTTCTTCCGCATCACCTCGCACCTCTTGTTCTACGGCACCTACTGCCAGGATGTCGGCGCGATGTCGCCGGTGTTCTACATGTTCGTGGATCGCCAGAAAGCCTATGACGTGATCGAGGCGATCACCGGTTTCCGCATGCATCCGGCCTGGTTCCGCATCGGCGGTGTCGCCCACGACCTGCCCACCGGCTGGGAGCAGAAAGTCCGCGAGTTTCTCGACTGGATGCCGAAGCGTCTCGACGGTTATCGCAAGGCAGCCTTGCAGAACTCCATCCTCAAGGCTCGCTCGGTGGATGTTGCCGCCTACTCGACCGCCGATGCGCTGGAATGGGGTGTCACCGGCCCCGGCCTGCGCGCCACCGGCTGCGACTTCGACCTGCGCAAGGCGCGGCCCTATTCGGGCTACCAGAATTTCGATTTCGAAGTGCCGGTCGGCCACAAGGGCGATGTCTACGACCGCGCGCTGATGCGAGAGGAGGAAATCCGCCAGTCGCTGCGCATCATCGAGCAGTGCCTCAACAACATGCCGGCCGGCCCCTACAAGGCCGACCATCCGCTGACCACGCCGCCGCCGAAAGACAAGACGCTGGCGGACATCGAGACCCTCATCACCCACTTCCTGCAGGTGAGCTGGGGGCCGATCATGCCGGTGGGCGAGACCTCACAGATGATCGAGGCCACCAAGGGTCTGAACAGCTATTACCTCACTGCCGACGGCAGCACAGCGAGCTACCGCACCCGCATCCGCACGCCGAGCTTTGCGCACTTGCAGCAGATTCCGTCCGCCATTCGCGGCCAGATGGTGCCCGACCTCATTGCCTACATCGCCTCCATCGATTTCGTGATGGCCGACGTGGATCGCTAAGCCATGAACTCTCCCGTGTTGAAACTCGCCGACCTCCCAAAAGCCCAGCCGTTTGTGCTGAGCGAGACCGAGCGCCACGCCATCGAGCACGCGCTCGGTCACTACCCCGACTCGCGCGCGGCCTCGATCGATGCGCTGAAGGCTGTGCAGAAGCACCGCGGCTACGTCTGCGATGAAGCCATTCCGGTGCTGGCCGAAGCCATCGGCATTTCAGCCGCTGATCTCGAAGGGGTGGCGACCTTCTACTCGCTGATCTTCCGTCGTCCAGTCGGGCGTCATGTCATCACCGTCTGCGACAGCATTAGCTGCTTCCTCACCGGCTATGACGAGTTGAAAGCGGAGCTGGTGCAACAGCTCGGCATCCAGCCCGGCCAGACCACCAAGGATGATCGCTTCACCCTGCTGCCGATCTGCTGTCTGGGTGCCTGTGACCGTGGCCCTGCACTGATGATCGGCAACGATCTGCATGGTCCGGTCGAGCCAGCGGACGTCAAGAAGCTACTGGAGCAGTACGCATGAGCCTGCGCTCCGCCAAAGACCCCAATTATCAGAAGCCGCTGACGCGCCTGATCGACGTCACTGCTGGCCCGCTTGATCTGAACGGTTACCAAGCCGAGGGCGGTTATGCGGCGTTGAAGACTGCCGTCAAGACCCTGCAAGCACTGGACATCCAGCACAAGGTCAAGGAAGCCAATCTGCGCGGTCGCGGCGGTGCCGGTTTTCCCACTGGCATCAAGTGGTCACTGATCCCGATGGGGCCCGGCTCCGGCCCCAAATATCTGGTCTGCAATGCCGACGAGATGGAGCCCGGCACCTTCAAGGATCGCCTGCTGATGGAGCAGAGCCCCCACCAGCTGGTGGAGGCGATGGCAGTGGCCGCCTACGCCATAGGTGCCAACCTGGGCTACATCTTCCTGCGCGGCGAATACGTGCTCTGTGCCGAGCGCCTGAATGCGGCGATTGCCGAGGCCAGGGCCAGCAACTATCTCGGCAGCAACATCCTCGGCGGCGACTGGAGCTTCGAGCTCCACGTGCACACCGGGGCCGGCCGCTACATCTGCGGCGAGGAGACCGCACTCATCAACTCGCTGGAAGGCCGCCGCGCCAACCCGCGTGCCAAACCCCCGTTTCCACAGATCGCCGGCCTGTGGGGCCGCCCCACCATCGTCAACAACGTCGAGACCCTGTGTAACATTCCGCACATCGTCAACAACGGCGCGGACTGGTTCAAGGGCTTGAGCCAGGGTCGGAGCAAGGACGGCGGCACCAAGCTTTATGGTGCCTCCGGTCTGGTCAACCAGCGCGGCTGCTGGGAGCTGCCGATCGGCACTTCCGCCCGCGAGATTCTGGAAGTGCATGCCGGCGGCATGAAGCACGGCAGAAAACTGAAAGCCTGGCTGCCGGGCGGTGCCTCCACCGATTTCCTGACCCCTGAGCATCTCGACCTGGCGATGGATTTCGACACCATCGCCAAGGCCGGTTCGCGCATGGGCACCGGTTTGATCACCGTGGTCAACGAGGATCAGAGCATCGTCTCGGCGGTGCGCAACCTTGAAGAGTTCATGGCGCGCGAGAGCTGCGGCTGGTGCACGCCCTGCCGCGACGGCCTGCCCTGGACGGTGAAGATCATGCGCGCGATCGAAGCCGGCGAAGGCCAGGCCGGCGACATCGATACCTTGAGCAAGCTCACCCGCTGGCTGGGCCCCGGTCGCACCTTCTGCGCCCATGCGCCGGGCGCGATGGAGCCGCTGCAATCGGCACTCAAGTATTTCCGCCCCGAGTTCGAGGCCGGCATGCTGAGCTGCAAGCTGCGTGCGCCCACCGAACCGGCTCCCAGACATGCAGAACCGACGCCGCACGCGATGGCGTCTGCCCACGTAGTCAACCAGTAATTCCCATGGCCAAGATTCACGTCGACGGCAAGATCCACGAGGTCAGCGGCGCAGACAACCTGCTCCAGGCCTGCCTGTCGCTGGGGCTCGATATCCCCTATTTCTGCTGGCATCCGGCGCTCGACAGCGTCGGCTCCTGCCGCCAGTGCGCAGTCAAGCATTTCAAGGACGCCGACGACAAGATGGGCCGCATCGTCATGTCCTGCATGACGCCTGCCAGCGACGGCACCTACATCTCGATCGCCGATGACGAGGCCCGGGATTTCCGCGAGGCGATGTTGAGCCTGTTGATGACCAACCACCCGCACGACTGCCCGGTCTGTGAGGAAGGCGGCCATTGCCACCTGCAGGACATGACGGTGATGACCGGCCATCACAGCCGCGACTACCGCTTCAGCAAGCGCACGCACCACAACCAGAATCTCGGCCCCTTCATCGGCCATGAGATGAACCGCTGCATCGCCTGCTACCGCTGCGTGCGCTATTACAAGGACTACGCGGGCGGCAAGGATCTGGGTGTGTTCGGCTCGGCCTCGCGGGTCTACTTCGGCCGCGCCGAAGATGGTGTGCTGGAGAGCGAGTTCAGCGGCAATCTCACCGAGGTCTGCCCGACCGGCGTGTTCACCGACAAGACCCACAGCGAGCACTACACCCGCAAATGGGACATGCAGTTTGCACCCGCCATCTGCACCGGCTGCGCGGTGGGTTGCAACATCTCGCCCGGCGAGCGCTACGGCGAAGTGCGCCGCATCGAAAACCGCTATCACAGCGAGATCAACGGTTACTT
>JBKJJE010000052.1:0-9834 GCA_046598075.1 Stagnimonas sp. | reverse complement strand
CGGCGTGCCGCTCGCCAGGTATCGCAGCGAGGTGGTGCGCCGGCGCGAGGGCTGGGAGGCGCTCGCCGCCGTGCGCGAAGGGCGCATCCATGCCGTCAGCGAAGCCTATCTCGGGCGTCCCGGCCCCCGTCTGGTCGAGGGTTATCGCGCCTTGCGCGCCATCATCGACGGCGCACGGTCAGGCTGATCCACATCAGCGCAGGGCCGGCCCGGGGAGTCGCGGCAGTCTTGATGACAGGCCGGTCCGTCGAAGCCGGTTCAGGGACTACGCTGCCAATTTCCCATCGGCCCCTGCAGCACTAGGCTGCCATCGTCCTGCGCGATGAAGGCGGTGGTGGCGATGGTGTCCCAGGGACGGCGGAAGCGGTGGGCGTCAACGGCGAGCAGCGGCAATTGCGCGCCATCGGCGTCGCGAGTCAGCAGTTGGCCCCCGCGCAGGATCACCCGCAGGTGCGGCTGCCTGTCGAGCGAAGGAAACCGCGCCGTGGCCGCCAGATATTCACCGGTCAGCCGCCGCAGGCTGGCTTCCGAAAGTGCGGCAACCGGTGGCGCGATGGCGGCCGGCAGACCCTCGATCAACCAGTCCTGCAGGATTTCACGCATGGCCTGCATGGTTTCGCTTTGATAGGCGGTGATGACCACAAAATAGCCGCGACCGCTGTCCTTGCTGTACTCGAAGCGCGCGAGGTAGCCATCGGCGTCGCCACTGTGCCCGAACAGCGAGTGACCCTGGTGCTGGCTCTGCTCGATGCCGAGTCCGTAGCCAAAGTCGACACCGGCACGGGCAGCGAGCGTGGTGCGCGGGTGTTCCAGGCGTTCGACCTGCGCCGGAGTCAAAAATGCCTTGTCGCCGATACGGCCGCGGTTGAGCAGCATGTGCAGCATCGGGGCCATCTCGCGCGGATCGAGGTTGAGCCCCGCCGCAGGCCGGTACAGCACATGCCAGTACGGGATCGGCGTGCTGCCGTCACGGTCATAGCCCTGAGCCAGCCGCGCTTCGGTGACGGCATCACGCAGCAGGCTGGCGCTGTGCATTCCCAGAGGGACGAACACCTTGGCGCGAATGAAGTCCTCGAAGGACTTCCCGCTGCGCTGTTCCAGCACCCAGGCGGCGAGTCCAGGCCCCGAATTGGAGTATTCCGAATACAGGCCCGGCGGCCACTGGCTGCGGCGCGATGCCGGATGCAGCGCCAGCGCCTGGGTCAGCGTCAGCGGCGCGGGATCGCTGCTGTTGAACTCCGCAGCACTCATGTCGAACCAGCCGGCGCTGTGTTCCAGCAGCTTGGCGAGCGTCAGCGGCGCATGGGACTCCCAGCGGTTCTGGAAAGGCGCGTTTGCCGACAATTCGAGGATAAGCTGATCGAGACGCAGCAGGCCTTCTGCTTCAGCCCTGGCCAGCGCCAGACAGGTAAAAGTCTTGGTGATGGAGCCGACACGAAAGACTGTCTCGGGATTGACGGCACGACGCTGCTGCAAGTCCGCCATACCGGCGTTGCGGTGTAACAGCAGCGCATCGCGGTTCACCAGCACAATCGACATCGCGGCGACACCATGCTGACGCCTCAGCTGGTCGACCCGTCCTGCCACCGCCTCGACATCGGCGTGAGCCGCGAAGGCCAGCAGCAGCCCGGCGAACAGATTGCAGCTGCGCAGGACCAGCCCGTCAGATGCTCGCAGCCGGCAGCGCCCCCGCAACATGACTCCTGCGCGGCAGCGCATCACCGCACACGCCCCTTGCTGTCGTGCTGCCCGAAACAGGCATCGATCACCAGTGGCTGCACTGCCCTGGCTCCTGCCGGTGACAGATGATCGCCGTTGTTGAACAGCCCGCTATCGCGCCAGTCGAGGCCAAGATCGCGGGAGTCGACATGATTGGCCCCGAACGCCGTCGCCAGCCGACGGATCTCCTGGTCGGCGTCAGCGAATCGCGGCTGATCGATGATGTACTGCATGTATTCCGGCGCCCAGGGCGGGCGGAAGATGCAGACATTTTTCCCCCACGCATGCAGGGTTTCGAGCAGGCTGAGGTAATTCCGGTAATCCCTGCTTTGCCGGAAATCGACCATGGGCTGCTGTTTTCTGGCGCGTCTCCGGACGTAGTCCTGCCGCTCCGCAGCCGAAAATTCACTCCATTGCCGATGCGCCTGCATCGATCCGCGGCGGTGACTGCGGATCCAGTCACCGACCGGGGTGATCAGGTGGCGCGCGATCAGGGGATTGAAGCTGTAGAGATGTCGAAACAGGTCAGGGCGAGAGTCGTTGAGCCGTGAGTATTCGCTGCGGTCCTCCTGCTGACGCTCCGCACTGAACATCTGCGGACTGCCCAGGAGGATGATTCTTTGCCCGGGCCGCCGGGATTTTGCGGCGTAGTAGAGCGCGATCTCGCGGATCATCACCACGTTGCTGCCGTCCGCAGCAAGGTTCTGCCAACCGGCCGGCGGGTTGCGAAAGGCGGAGTCGAACTGGGAATCGCCGACCATGAAATCGAAGTCGGTGGTCGACAGCGCCCGATGCACCTGCCGCGCCCAGGGCACCAAGCGCACCGTGTATTGCCGCAGAAGGCCCTCGGTAAACAGCAGGGCAGCCAGCATCGCCAGCCCCGTCCAGATCAAGAAAGGGACAACGCGGCCGGGTTCAGAAGAATCGGTAGATGAACTCGACATATTCGCCTGCGGCCATGTAATACAGCGCAACGAAGAACCCAAGGCCGCAGAGAAGTGCCCAGGGTCTGGAAAAATGGAAGCCGAGCTGCGAAGCCTCCAGCATCTGGCCCGGGATTGGCGGCGTCACCATCTGCTGCGTCGCGAAAATCTTCATCAGCGGCGGCAGCGCCCAGATCGCCACAGCAGCAACAGCCAGATAGCCGAATACCCGTACCGGACTGCCGATGAGTGAGGTACTGCCCTGCACATCGGCCAGTCCAGCCATGGTCGCCAGCAGATGCAAGGCACCATCCAGTGTGTGGGCACGAAAAAAAGCCCAGGCCAGGCAGACCGCAAGGAAGGTCAGCGGCCCTGACAACAGGGCGGGCAGACGCCAGAGCTGCGCATCACGCCAGGCGTGCGCCGCAGCCAGCAACAAGCCATGGATCGCGCCCCAGACCACGAAGTTCCAGCCCGCACCGTGCCAGAGCCCACCCAGCAGCATGGTGATGCCCAGATTCAGATAGCGCCTGCCCTTGCCATGCCGGTTGCCGCCCAGTGGGATGTACAGATAATCCCGCAGAAAGCGGGAGAGTGTCATGTGCCAGTGACGCCAGAACTCGATGATGCTGAGCGCGCGGTACGGCGCATAGAAATTCAGTGGCAGACGGATTCCCAGCATCCAGGAACAGGCAATGGCCATCTCGCAATAGGCCGAGAAATCGAAATAGATCTGGAAGCTGTACGACAGCAGGCCAGTCCAGGCATCTCGGGACAAGATCGGCAGACCCGCATCGGCGGCCGTGAACACCTGATCGGCATGCAAGCCAAGACTGTCCGCAAGAACAGTTTTCTTCAGCAGCGCAAAGGCGAACAGCGCGAAGCCGGCTGCGAGGTAACGCCCTGGATTGGCTGGCCGGGGAACCCGGAACTGCGGCATCAATTCGCGGTGGTGGACGATCGGTCCGGCAATCAGGTGCGGGAAATAGCTGACGAACAGCAGATAGTTCAGAAACGGCTCACGCTCCACTTTTCCCTGCCAGGCGTCGACCAGATAGGCGATCTGGAAAAAGGTATAAAACGAGATCGCCAGCGGCAGCACGATATCCTGCGTTGCATAACTCTGCGTACTCAGCTGGGCCAGGTTGGCAAGCAGGAAATCGGCGTACTTGAAGTACGCCAGCAGCGCCAGGTTCGCACCCACGCCGACGATCATCAGGCTGCGGCTGGACGGCCGACGGCACAGGCGTTGACCGAGCAGATAGTTGAAAAAGCTGGAACCCAGGATCAGGCCAAGATAGGCGGGATTCCACCAGCCGTAATAGATCAGTGATCCCAGTACCAGCCAGGCCAGGCCGTGGCGTACCGGCAACAGGTAGTAGCCGAGCAGCAGCACCGGTAAAAAAGCCAGCAGGAAAACCCAGGAGTTGAAGAGCACCGGTCAGTGCCCCGGGTCAAGACCGATCGCGCGCACTCGCTGCATGTGCCTGCAAGCCTTCGGCGTCAGCGATGCGGCCGGCGATCGCTGCCAATGCCTTGGCGCCTGCGGGCGTGCATTCGATCAGGCTGCTGCGCTTCTGGAACTCGTAGACGCCGAGCGGATTGCTGAAGCGCGCGGCGCGCGAGGTGGGCAGCACATGGTTGGGGCCCGCGCAGTAGTCCCCGAAGGCCTCCGGCGTGTGCCGGCCGAGGAAAATCGCTCCGGCATGGCGGATCATTGGCAGCAGCGCCTGGGGATGGCCGACCGAAAGCTCCAGATGCTCGGGAGCGACCAGGTTGGCGAGCGCGCAGGCTTCATCCAGAGAGCGCACCAGGATCATCGCGCCGCGATCCTTGAGCGCCGCCCGCACGATCGCCTCGCGCGGCAGCTCGGCAATGCGGCGGTCGAGTGCCAGCTGCACGGCATTGAGAAACGCCGCATCCGGCGACAGCAGGATGCTCTGCGCGTCCTCGTCATGCTCGGCCTGGCTGCACAGATCCATCGCGATCCAGTCCGGGTTGCTGAGCCCGTCCGAGATCACCAGGATCTCCGAGGGCCCGGCAATCGAATCGATGCCAACGCGTCCGAACACCAGCCGCTTGGCAGCCGCGACATAAGCATTGCCGGGGCCGAAAATCTTGTCCACGGCGGGCACGGTGGCGGTGCCGTAGGCGAGTGCGGCCACCGCCTGCGCGCCGCCGATGGTGAACACCCGGTCAACACCGGCGAGATGCGCTGCACCCAGCACGGTGGCATTGGCTTCGCCGCCCGGGGTCGGGGTGACCATCACCAGCTCGGCGACGCCGGCGACCTTGGCCGGAATCGCGTTCATCAGCACGCTGGAGGGATACGCCGCCTTGCCCCCCGGCACGTAGAGCCCGGCGCGATCCAACGGCGTGACGCGCTGCCCCAGCGTGTTGCCGTGGGCGTCGGTAAAGCTCCAGGCGGCGATTTTCTGGTGCTCTGCGTAGCTGCGGATACGGTCGGCGGCGGCGTGCAGCGCCTGCTGCAAGTCCGCGGGCAGGCTGTTCCAAGCGGCTTCGAGAGCAGACCTGGGCAGCTCCAGTTCTGCGCCGTTTGCGACGCTGCGACGGTCGAAGCGATTGGTGGCTTCGATCAGCGCCGCGTCGCCGCGGCTGCGGATGGCTTCGACGATCTCAGCAGCGCGGGCGGTGACTTCCCGCGAGGCCTCGGGCGCGCGGTCGAGCAGTGCCGAAAACGCTGATTCGAAGTCGGCGCTGGTGGTCGAAAGCCGATTGATGACGACGGTCACGGTAAGGCCGCCGTCTGCTCGAACTGGGCCAGCAGGCCGCGGATGCGCGCATGCTTCATCTTCATCGAGGCTTTGTTGACTATCAGGCGGGAGGTTACTTCGCAGATTTTCTCGATCTCGACCAGGCCATTGGCGACCAGCGTCTTGCCGGTAGCTACCAAGTCGACAATCACATCCGCCAGACCCACCAGCGGGGCCAGTTCCATCGAGCCGTAGAGCTTGATGATCTCCACCTGTTCACCGCGCGCGGCATAGTGGCGGCGGGTGATCTCCGGGTATTTGGTGGCGACCCGCAGGCGCTTGCCGGGGCTGTAGCTGTAACCCCTGGGGGCGGCCACCGACAACCGGCAGCGGGCAATGTTGAGGTCCAACGGCTCGTAGAGCGCGGCCCCGCCATGCTCCATCAGGATGTCCTTGCCGACAATGCCCAAGTCGGCAGCGCCATATTCGACATAGGTCGGTACGTCGGTGGGGCGGATGATGAGGAAATGCACGTCCGGCTGGGTGGACGGCACGCGCAGCAGGCGGTCGATGTCCCCTGCCGGGGCCAGGCCGAGTTTGGCCAGCAGCGGCAGCGATTCATCGAGAATGCGACCCTTCGAGAGAGCAATCGTTAAAGTAGAAGCCATATCGCGCATTGTATCGGCTCGATACGCCTCAGCTCATGCCTTGCTTCTTCACTGACAGAAGGAAATGCATATGAAACTGGTCATCGGCAACAAGAACTATTCCTCCTGGTCGCTGCGCCCCTGGCTGCTGATGCGGGTACTGGACCTGCCCTTCGAAGAGCTGCTGATCCCGCTCTACGCGCCGGATTCAGGGCCGCAGCTGCTGCTGCGCTCGCCCACCGGCAAGGTGCCGGCCCTGCATGACGGCACCCTAGTGATCTGGGATTCACTGTCGATCGTCGAGTATCTGGCGGAGCAGTATCCCGGCGTGGCGGTATGGCCTGCCGATAGCGAGGCACGTGCCATCGCCCGCTGCGTGGCGGCAGAGATGCACTCCGGCTTCGCAGCACTGCGAACCCACATGCCGATGAACTGCCGGGCATCGCACCCCGGCAAGGGCCAGACGCCGGAAGTGCTGGCCGACATCGCCCGCATCACCGGGCTATGGACCGAATGCCTGACCCGCTTCGGCAGCGGCGGGCGGTTCCTGTTTGGCGACTTCAGCGCCGCGGATGCCTTCTACGCGCCGGTAGTGACGCGCTTTCTCACTTATGCGGTGCCACTGCCCGCCGAGTGCCGCGAGTACGTCGAAGCGGTGCGCTCGCTGCCGGCAATGACCGAATGGTATGCCGCAGCTGAGGCCGAATCGCTGCGGATTGCCGCCAGCGAACCCTACGGCTAGGGGGCAACCGGCGGTACTGATCGCTGGAGCCCCAGCCCGACTGAACTCGCAGGCGGCGCGCGCGTCTATTCCCCATGCGCCCTATCCACCTGCTTTCGCTGGTCCTAGTCTTCTCGGTCACGGCGGCCTGGGCTCGGCCCGAGCTACGCATGGTCAATGATGCCCACCTGCCGGCCGCAGACATCCAGCGGATGCAGGCGCAATACGGCCCCTGGGCGGAGCGGGTCTACGACTACAACCACCTGTCGCAACCGCTGCCGGTCAATGTCGTGATCACCCGCCGGGTCGGTGTCGGCTACTACCTGCGTCCGAACGTGTATCTGCCGCCGGACGACAATGCCATGGAGATGCTGGAAACCTTCGTGCATGAACTGGCACACCATGCCACCGGCCATGACTCCAGCTTTTTCTTCAAGGAGGGCATCGCCACCCTCACCGCCGAGGCGCTGTTCGCCGAGGACGGCCGCCGCATCGAGGGCTGGCCGCAGTACGGGATCAGCAGCGACGCCTGGGTGAACCTGTTCGTGCAGCGCGGTGAACTGCCCGCACTCGGCACTTTCGTAGAAAAGTCCGGCTATGACGGCAGCACCCGCGAAGCCGAATTCCGCAGCTGGCAGACCTACATCGTCGCCGCGAGCTTTCTGGACTGGCTGATCAATCAGGAGGGCTACGAAGCATTCCACACCGCCTTCCGCGAAGAATCCTTGGGCACGAAAGGCATCCAATGGGAACGCCGCTGGCTGGCCGCGATCGAGGGCCGGCGGCTGCCCGCTTTCGATGTCGCAAAGGCCCTGCCGCAAACCGCGCGCTACCGCTATTACGCGCGTCGGCTGCAGGGCTGACACCGCAACTCAGAACACCTTGCCTTCATCGTAGGCCAGTGTCTCGGTCACCGTCAGGCGCGGCTTGCGCGGCCAGTTACCGGGTTTGGCGTAACCCACCGCCAGCAGCATCACCGGCAGGTAACGCTCCGGGATATTGAAGGCCTTCTGCACGCCGGCCGAGTCGAAGCCGATCATCGGCCCGCTGACCAGGCCCTTGGCGTCGGCGGCGAGCATCAGGTTCATCGCCGCAAAGCTGGCGCTGCGGATCACTTCGTCGCGCACCAGGCGCTCATTGCTGTAGTTGCTGTAGAAGCCGGCCGCGCCCTTGACGAGATAGTCCGCTACGCCCTGCTCGATCACGCTGGCCTTTACTGCACGGGCCAGCAGTTCTGGCAGCTTCTCGTGGCCCAGCGTGTCGCCGAGCACGATGAAGGTCACTGCGGCATCGGCCACTTTCTGCTGGTTCCAGCTCAGGGCCTTGAGCTTCTCTTTCTGCGCGGCATCCACCACCGCGATGAAGCGGGTGTGCTGGATATTGAAGGAGGACGGCGCCTCCAGCGCATAGCTGACCAGCTCCTCGATCTCGGCCTTGCTCAGCGATTTGCTGGCGTCGAAGGCGTTGGCAGAAATGCGGTGCTTAATTGATTCGAGAGTTTGGCTGCTCATGAGCGTGATCCGGGTCGGTGTAGGAAGTGCGGCAAGACTAGACCTCCACCCTGAGCACCGAAATCAATTTGTTCTGTCGAGATTGTTCGGCTTTTTTGATCAACCGACTTTCACGCCCATGATGTCGATTGTGCTCATCGCGATGTCTAACGGCGGGCCCTAGCCTCATCGTCACATCAGCCAAGCCCAGGAGCGCGTCATGCAACGCATCAATCACGACCTGTGTGTCTCGGCGCTGCATGTAGACCTCGACCACGACAACTGCCTGGAGGTCATGGTGCTGCGCGGTGCGCTCACCGCCGTGCGGGGCTATGCAGAGTCATTCGTCGCACAACCTGGCGTGCGCCACGGCAACCTGCATATCGTGCCGGTGGAGGCCGAGGCGCACGGGCATTCGCACAGGCACGACCACCCGAACGTGCGGGTGCATGTGCATTCGCGGCCGGTGAATTGAAGCAGAGGAGTCGGTGCTGTTTGCGCCTAAAACCGGCTGGTCAAGCCGACGCGCACTGAGCGCGATTCAATCGGGTGAAAGTGGATGTCATCGACACCCTCAGCCGGTTCGCCCGGCAGGCGCGAGGTGTAGAAATAATCGATGGCACTCACCTCGCGGTTGAGGATGTTGAACACCTCCACATCGACGCTGGTGTTGGGCGTGAAGCGATACCCGACGCGGCCATTGAGGATGTCGGTGGATTTCGAGCGCGCCGAGTTGTCTTCGATGAGTGGACGCGGGCCAAAGTAGCGGAGCTGCAACTGGCCGAAATACGGGCCCAGGTGATCGACCGCAATGCTGGCTGAGGCGACACCTTCCACCGCGCCGGGGATGCGGTTTTCAGCCCCCGCGTTGCGGAAGCGCGCCTTGGCGTAGGCCACGTCAGCGTCGATGGTGAGCCAGCGGTTGGGCTTGTAGTAGTTGGCAAACTCGAAGCCCTGACGGCGGCTCTTGCCACCGGCCTCGGTGTTGCCGGCATCGCCGATGAATACCAGTTCGGAGTCGAGATCGAGCAGATACACCGTGAACGAGCTTTGCAGGCCAGGAATAATCGCGGTGCGCGCGCCCACTTCGTAGCCGCGTGAGCGGGCAAGTGGCGTGACGCGCTCCGCCGGGTCGCCGGTCTTGGGGTCGATGTTGATGACCGTGCCGCGTGCATCGTTGCTGTGAAAGCCGCCGCCCGCATTCACAAACGCCTCGGTCTTCGCCCAGGGGCCGAAAATCAGCGAGGCCTTGGGGTTGACGATGGTGTCGTCGGCCTTGCCGCTATTGGCGGCGTTGTCGCTCTCAACATCAAACCGGTAGTAGTCGCCGCGCACGCCGAGCACGGTGCGAAACTTCTCGGCCCATTGGGTGGTATTTTCGGCGTAAACACCGACACTGGTTTCGTTGATGACATCTGCGCGTGTGACGCTCAGCACCTCGCGCGCCTTGGTGTTTTGCAGGGCGTTGTCGATGCGGTCGCGCTCGACCTGCACGCCAATCTTGTTGCTGCTTTTCACGCCACCGAGGCTGCTTGAAAAGACATGGCTCAGGCCGAGGCCACCGCTGCTGCGACGATCCGGCTGCGCAAACTGATCGCCATCGACCGGGTTGTCGAGAAA
>JBKJJE010000121.1:0-3482 GCA_046598075.1 Stagnimonas sp. | reverse complement strand
GATGGGGCCGACGCTGCTGGGCCGCCTGCTGGATTTGAGCGAGGTGCAGGAGGCGGTGCTGCAGCTGGTGTTCAAGTACTGCGACGATTTCGGCCTGCTGCTGATCGACTTCAAGGACCTGCGCGCGGCACTGATGTTCGTCGCCGATAACGCCAAGTCGCTGGGCAGCGAATACGGGCTGGTGTCACCGGCCAGCGTCGGCGTCATCCAGCGCAGCCTGATCGGTCTTGAAGCTGATGGCGCCGAGCAGTTCTTCGGCGAGCCGGCGCTGGCACTCGAAGACTTCATGCTCTGCGAGCCCGGCGGCCGCGGCATCATCAACGTGCTCGCCGCCGATGTGCTGTACCAAAAGCCCAGGCTCTACGCGACCTTCCTGCTCTGGCTGTTGAGCGAGCTGTTTGAACAGCTGCCGGAAGCGGGCGATCTCGAAAAACCCAAGCTGGTGTTCTTCTTCGACGAGGCGCACCTCTTGTTCAAGGACGCGCTCAGGGCCCTGGTCGAAAAAGTCGAGCAGGTGGTGCGCCTGATCCGCAGCAAGGGCGTCGGGGTGTACTTCGTCACCCAGAACCCGCTGGACCTGCCGGAAAGCGTGCTGGGCCAGCTCGGCAACCGCGTGCAGCACGCGCTCAGAGCTTTCACGCCACGCGACCAGAAGGCAGTGAAGTCCGCCGCCGAAACTTTCCGCCCCAATCCCCGCTTCAGCACCGCGGAAGTGATCACCACGCTGGGCGTCGGCGAGGCGCTGGTGAGCACCCTGCAGGACGGCGGCGTGCCCGGCATCGTCGAGCGCACCCGCATCCGCCCGCCACGCTCGCGCATGGGGACCATCACGCCGGACGAGCGCGCGCTGGTGCTGGCGCGCAGCCCCTTTGCCGGCAAGTACGACGCCGTGATCGACCGCGAGTCGGCGTTCGAGATGCTCGATGGTGGCGACCCTACTGCTGCAGATCCCCCGCCGCCTGCTACACCGGCGCCAGCCCCGGCCAGCGGCGGCGGGCTGGGCAACTGGTGGGAGAAGATGACGCAGAGCGCGCCGCCCGCGCCAGCACCCAGCACTGCCGCCCCTTCACGCCGCCCCTTGCCGATGCCATCACCTGCCCCCGCACCGCGCGCGCCAGCGGCGCGGCCCTCCAACCGCGAAGGCGTGGTTGAAGCTGCGATGAAAAGCGTGATCCGCAGTGCCGGGTCGCAGGTGGGGCGTGAAGTGGGGAGGCAGTTGTTGAGGGGGGTTTTGGGGTCGTTGGTTAAATCTCGCTAACCATGCAAGAGGACAAATGAAATATGCTGATGCCTCGTGGCACTACGGCGCAGATAATTTCTCCTAGAAGCTTGCTCCAACAGGCTGGTGCTCCTCACACAAATATGTTTGTGGCGTGGTAATTTCTGGGGCAAGGGGAATCTAATGAAGAAATTTATTTCAATTTGTGCCGCGTTCATGCTGAGTGCATGCGGTGGCGGTGGCGGCAGTACGGAGTCGGAACCCTTTGTTGTACCTGCTCGCTATCTTCCAGTCTCGTATGCGCCTTTCGCCACGACGCACTCCGCAGATGGCAACCTTGAAGGAACTTGGCTCGTATTCATGAACGGAGGTCTTGTCTCTCAAGACCTCATTGGCGTGAATGGTTCAAATTTTCGGGAAGAGCTGCAGTTGTATAGCCGTTACTTGGTACGACTTAAAAAGCGCACGGATCAGACTGATAGCTATTACATCAATAGTTGCGGTCCGATAGAGGCTCAAGATGATGCCGTTACGCAATCATCCGGAAATATAGAGATTCCCTTCTACACGGGGCCTTGTTGCAGCGTCCGCTATCAAATGACTGTTGTTGACCCGGTTACGATCCAGGCCAGCAACCTGACCGGCGGACGAACCTACAATTCTGGCCGCAACGTATCTTGGAACCTTTCCTTTACGCTCAAACGCATCTCGGATAATCCGCTGCATGCTATTGCCCAGTTCCACGACAACAAAGCAGCATCGACTGTTGAGAGCGGATGTCCGTATGAAAGTGATGGCACGTACATCCAGACAGAGAATGATTCAAAACGTCAGAACTTCCGAGAGGACGGTCGATATTACGCAGCATTCGCATACCCTACGTCGGCTCTGGACAACGACTTTGCAACGTATTCGCCACTCGCCAGCATCACCCAATACGTAGGCCATCGGATACAGGTGTCGCACGGCGGTAATTTCTACACGACCGACCAAAGTGGCACTACTGCGGTGGCGGATCGCACATCCAGGGGCAACGCGACCAGCGTCGATGCGCGGGTGTTTCAGCAGCCGCCCGCTGATCCGCAGGTTGACGTATCACTCGACGTGACTCCGTAGGGTGGGCGCGGCTCGCGGGCGGAATGTCGCAGCGTATTCCGCCTTCCGAGGCTCGGTGAGGCATCGCGGTATCGACGGGATTACGCTGCGCTAATCCGTCCTGCAGCGGAGCGTGCCGATCCCCCTACGGTAACTCAAACAACAATACCTCGCTGTCCACCCCGGCGGTGAACTGCACGCTGGCCTCACCTTCCAGCATCAAGGCATCGCCCGCTTTCAAAACCTGCGCGCCCACGGTCACGCCACCCGTGGCGACATGCAGATAGTGGCGACGCTTGGGGTCGAGCGTCTGGTTGATTGCCGTGCCGGCCCGGGGCCAGGCGACGAACAGCCGCGCATCGGCGTGGATGCGGAAGGGGGCGACATCATTGCTGCCGATCGGTGCGACTGCCAGCACAAAGCGTTCGGCCAGCAAGGCCGGGTCGAGCCGGTCCTGCTCGTAGCCGGGGGCGACACCGACGGCGTTCGGCTCGATCCAGATCTGCAACAGGTGCAGCGGCTCGCTGGGGCTGGGGTTGGCCTCGCTGTGGCGGATGCCGCTGCCCGCATGCATCACCTGGATCTCACCGTGGGTGATCAGGCCATTGCCGCCGGTGGAGTCCTGATGGCGGATGGTGCCGCTCAAGGGGTAGGTGATGATCTCCATGTCGCGGTGGCCGTGGGCGCCAAAACCGGTGCCGGGGGCGACGCGGTCCTCGTTGATGACGCGCAGTGTGGAGTAGCCCATCCATTGCGGATCGTAGTAGTCCGAGAACGAGAAGCTGTGGCGGGCATCGAGCCAGCCGTGTTCGGCGTGGCCGCGATCTTCGGAACGGCGGAGCTGGATCATTTGAAACTCCTTTCAATGGAATTGAACTGATTGCAGTCAAGATAGGATTGATCTGCCGCCACTTAAAGCGGAATGTTTTGAGACGATCATTCAAGCCAACTGATGCTGGAATTTGAAACGCCATGCGCCTTTCCCTCGAAGCTCTGCAGGCCCTCGACGCCATCGCCACTGAAGGCAGCTTCGCCAAGGCGGCGGAGGTGTTGCACAAGGTGCCTTCGGCGCTGACCTACACCATGCAGAAGCTCGAATCCGATCTGGATGTGGGCATCTTCGACCGCAGCGGCAAGCGTGCGGTGCTCACCCCGATTGGCGTCGCCC
>JBKJJE010000147.1:0-10839 GCA_046598075.1 Stagnimonas sp. | reverse complement strand
GCGGACTCCGATAGCGGCCGGTCATCGCGCGGCCCGTAGTAGCCGATGGCGGAGCCGGAGACCAGCACGCGTGGCCGCTCGGCGAGCGTCTCCATCCAGGACAGCAGCTGCTGCGTGGTGCCGATGCGCGAATCGCGGAAGACCTGCTTGCGCACCGCACTCCAGCGGCCATCCGCCAAAGGCTCGCCGGCGAGGTTGACGACAGCCTCGATGCCCCGAGCCTCGTCGAGCTGGCGGATCAGGCGCACTCCCGGCAACGACGGGGTGCCGCCGGCTCTGCCGCGGGTCAGCACGGTGGCCGTATGCCCGGCTTGGAACAGCTGCCTGCACAGCGCGCGGCCGATGAAGCCGGTGCCGCCAGTGATGAGGACGTGCATGGGGGGTTGCCTGAACGGAAGTGCTTCAGAGTCTAGCCAGACCATACGGCGTGAAGACAATCAGCGCATCGCCTGCCTGTGGCCGTAAGGTGGAGCTGACAGTGAACCTGCCGAAGCTCAGCAGCTCCATCCAAATGTACGCAGCTCATGGTGCGGCCCATTTCTCAAGTTGATTTCTTGCGCTCTAAGCGAGCAAGCTGGGGCTCGGCTGTTCTCCGAGAACCCCCATGTCCAGATCCCCTTTCGCCTGCGTTGCCTTCGTTAGTGGTCTTGCGCTGTCGACGGCAGCCTGCATCGTTAATCCGCCAGCAGAAACCACCGCGACCGTGCCACAGGAGGGCATCGTCGCTGCGAAACGCGACAGTGAAATGATCTGTCAGGACTACGTCGCTACGGCCAGCCGCGTGCGGCGACAGAAAGTGTGCATGACGGCCGAGGAATGGGATGCGGTCAACGACGATGCCAAAGGCTACTCACGTTCGATGCAGAACAGCGGTTCGGCACAAGCTGGTGGCGAGTCACTTCAGGGGCAGTAAACAGTAAATATTTCAACGGCCGCGCTACCCCCTCTTACGCGCGAGCTTCGATTACTGCTTGAGACTCGACAGCTGCCCCAGTGGAAATGCACAAGGCAATCAGTGCGCCGGTTCGCTGCCGCCCTGCACCGGCGGCTTGTCGGCAAACGGCAGCAGCAATACCGCGCCGACGCAGAGCATCGACATCATCAGCATCACGTCGTTGAAGCTCATCACTGCCGCCTGCTGCTGGACCAGGCGGTGCATGTAGCCCAGCGTCGCGGCAGTGCCCTCGGCACCGAGTTCGGGGCTCAGGTAGGCGCCGCCCTGCGCCAGTATCTCGCGCACCGGTGCGCGGGCATCGCTGATCGAGTTGGACAGATGGCTGTAATGGAACCACTGCCGGTCGTGCAGATTGGTATTGATGAGCGCCAGGCCGATGGCGCCGCCGAGATTGCGCATGAGATTGAACAGGCCGGAGCCGTTCTTTACCTCTTCGGGCTTGAGCGTGCCGATGGCGATGCCGGTCATGGTGATCATGCAGAACATGAAACCGTGGCCACGCATCACCTGTGGCCAGAAGAACTGATCGAACCCCGCCTCGGCCGTCAGCTGCGCGTTGAGGTAGGTGCCGGCCGCCACCATCGAGAGGCCATAGGCGAGCAGGATGCGCAGATCCACCTTGGTGGCGAGCCGGCCCACCAGCGGCGCGGTGAGGAACATGCAGGTGCCCATCACCATCATCACCTGGCCGATCTGCAGGCTGTTGTAGCCGCGCACGCCGCCCAGGAATGTCGGCACGATGAACACCATGCCGTAGATCATCACGCCGACCACGAAGGCCACCACCGAGCCGAACGCGAAGTTGCGGTTGTGATAGGTGCGCAGCTGCACGATGGGATTGGCCGAGGTGAGGGCGCGCCAGAAGAACAGCACGCCGCCGATAACCATCGCGATCGCCATGTTGCGGACGGTCTCGTCCTGCAGCCAATCGTGGCGCGGGCCTTCGTCGAGCACGAACTCCAGGCTGCCGAGAAACAGCGCCATCATCGCCAGACCGAACACGTCGATGATGCGCAGCAGGCTCCAGTCCGGCACGTCGAAGCGCACGTTTTTCCACACCACGATACTCAGCAAGGTGCCGGGGATGATGTTGATGAAGAACAGCCAGTGCCAGCTGAAGGTGGCGGTGAGGTAGCCGCCGATGGAGGGCCCCAGTGCCGGCGCGGTGGTCATGGCAAGCCCGACCAGCACCGTCGGCAGCGTGCGCTTTTCCGGCGGGAACAGCAGGAAGATCGACCCCAGCGTGGTCGGTATCATGCCGCCGCCCAGAAACCCCTGCAGCACCCGGAAGAAGATCATGCTCTCGATATTCCAGGCCAGCCCGCACATCAGGCTGGCAATGGTGAAACCGATGGCGCTGCCGACGAAATAGACGCGCGTCGACATCATCCGGCTGAGGTAGCCCGAGAGCGGAATCGCAATCACCTCGGCAATCAGATAGCTGGTCTGCACCCAGGTAAGTTCATCGGCGCTGGCCGACAGTCCCGCCTGGATCTCGCGCAGCGAACTGGCGACGATCTGGATATCCAGGATCGCCATGAAGTTGCCGAAGATCATGCCGATGTAGCCGAACCAGGCCATCCGCAGGCGGCGCCTGGCCTCTTTCTCCTCGGTTGTCAGTTCGCGCACGGCCGCGTTCATCGCATCAGCCTCTGGGCTTGGTATCGATCTGCGCTTCCACGCTCATGCCGGCGCGCAGCTTGCCGGCCAGCGCCTCGGGTACCTGCAGGATCAGTTTCACCGGCACGCGCTGCACGATCTTGGTGAAGTTGCCGGTGGCGTTGTCGGGCGGCAGCAGCGCGAACTCGGCGCCAGAGGCGGGCGCCACGCTCTCCACCGTGGCCGGAATCTTCTGACCCGGAAATGCATCCACCTCCACCTCTGCGGCCTGGCCGACGACGACGCGGGTGAGCTGGGTTTCCTTGTAGTTGGCTTCGACCCAAACCGCGGGCGACACCAGCGACAGCAGGCGCAGGCCCGGATTGACGCGCTCGCCGAGCTTGGCAGAGAGATTGCCGACCAGCCCGTCGGCAGGGGCCCGGATGGTGGTGGCTTCGAGATCGAGTTCGGCGAGGGTCACCGCCGCCCGCGCGGCCTGGCCCTGGGCTTCCAGGCTCGCCCGCTGGGCGATGACGGTATCGACCTGGGTGCGCGCGGCCTTCACGCCCGCCGAGCCGCGGGTAACCGAAGCATTGGCGGCACTCTGGGCGGCGGTGGCAGTGTCCAGCCGGGCCTGCGTCGCCACGCCCTCACGCACCAGCGCATCGGCGCGCGCGTAGTCCTTTCTGACGCGGCCCTGGTCGGCTTCTGCGCTGACCAGGCCGGCGCGCGCCTCCTCCACCATCGCCGCCTGCATGGCCTGCTGGCGCTCGTTGGTCACCAGTGCGGCCTCGGCCTCGGCAACCCGCGCGCGGGCATTGGCGAGGCGCGCCTCATAGTCGCGCGGATCGATGCGCACCAGTACATCACCCTTCTTCACGGCCTGGTTGTCGCGCACGGCCACCGCGACGATCTCGCCGGCGACGCGCGAGGTGATGGAGGCGATATCGGCCCGCACATAGGCGTTGTCGGTGCTCTGCTGCCAGCGGCCGGTCTGATACCAGTGCTGCGCCCAGACGGCGCCCCCGGCCAACACGGCGATCAGCACCACTGCGCGGACGATCTGTTTCGCGGCCATCGTTGAAGCTCCTTGAGTGCGAGGCCCCGGACTCAGGCTTGCGGGGCGCTGACCGGGTTGTTACTGTAATGAACGTTACAGTTCACTTTAGGCGACGATGGCAACCGCAGTCAAACCCCCGGCGAAGAAAAATCCCAAGCCCCCCACGGCCCGCACCAAGCCGTCGGCGCCCGCTGCCAAGGCAGTGTCCGGAGACTCGCCGCGCGGCAACCGCCGCGGTGAGCTGCGTCGCGAAGCCCTGCTCGCTGCCGCCCGCGATGCTTTTCTGGAGCAGGGGTTTTCCGGGACTTCCATCGAGGACGTGGTGGGCCGCACCGGCGGCAGCAAGGCCAGCCTCTACAGCTACTTCGGCAGCAAGGAGGGGCTGTTCGGCGAGATGGTGAGCGAGGGCTGCAAGGAGTTTCTGCGCAACGTCGGTATCCCGACCAGAGTCGAGGGCACGCTGCAGGAAACCCTGCGCGCCTTCGGCCTGCGCTTCTTCAGGCTTTATACCGAGCCGGGTCGGGTCAAGCTGATGCGCGCGGTGATCGCCGAGGCCACGCGCTTTCCCGAGTTCGCGCAGCAGCTCTATCGCGAGGGGCCGCAGCAGGTGCGCATCGGCCTATCGGCGTTTTTCGTGGATTGCGATGCCCAGGGCCTGCTGCGCGCGCCCAACCCCGATCTCGCTGCGATCCAGTTCATCACGCTGGTGAAGGGCCACTGCCAGTTCCGCAGCCTGTTCGGCCTGTCGCCGCTGGCGCTGGACATTTCGCCCACGGCCTTCATCGACGACGCCGTGCGGATTTTTCTCGACGGCTGCGGTACTTCGCCGACGCGCGCCGCGGCGCCTGCAAAAACCACCAAACCCACCAGACTCCGGAACCAGACATGAACCGTTCACTGCCCGCCGCGGTGTTGCTTGCCGGCGCCAGCCTCAATGCCCAGGCGCTGGGCCTGCGCGAGATTGCCGTTGCCGCACTCCACCACGACCCGCGCTTTACCGAAAGCACGGCGCGTATCGAGGCCGCCAGGTACGGCGCGGCAGTGGCCGACGCAGGCGACAAGTTCACGCTCGGCATCGCTGCGGATGTCGGCCGCTCGAATTTGCGCACCGATGCGCGCTTTCCGCAGTCCGGCTACCGCACGCCCAACTCGCTCGCCATCGCGGGCAGCCAGCCGCTCTACAACGGCGGTCGCAGCGCGGCCGAACGCGACGCGGCAGGCTTCACGCTTGACGCAGCCACCCAGCACCGCCGCGATGTCGGCGGCAAGATCATCCTCGCCGCCCTCACCGCCACACTCGATTTGAAGCGCGACCGCGAGACGCTGAAACTCGCCGAAGCCAGCCGCAGCACGCTCGACGCGGCGCGCGGCGATGTCGACAAACGCTACCAGGCTGGCGAGGCGACCAGGACCGATCTCGCCCAGGCCGACGCCCGCCGCGCCGAGGCCAGCGCCAATGTGCGCCGCGCCGAGGCGCAGCTGCGCGCCTCCGAAATCCGCCTCAACCGCCTTGCCGGGCCACTGCCCGCCGATGCCGCCGAAGTGCCATGGCCGGCGCTGCTGCCCACCGCCAAGAGCCGCGACGAAGCCATCGCGCAATCACAGCTTGCGCCGGCCGTGGTCGCCGCTGCGCACGAGCGGCAGTCGGCGAAAGCCGCGATCCGGATTGCCGAAGCTGCCGCGCGTCCGGTGGTCTCGCTCGATGCCCACGCCGCCACCCAGGACAACACCGAGTTCGGCTACGACCGCCTCAGCACCTGGGCGGTACAGCTCAAGCTCAATGTGCCGATCGTGACCGGTGGCCTGACTGCCGCCCGGCTTGGCGAAGCCCGCGCCCGTGCCGACGGTGCCGCCGCGGCTGCCGAAGACGAGGCCGCCGCCTACAGCGAAGCTGCCGCCCAGGACTGGGAACTGCTGCGTGCCAGCGAGGACGTGATCGTGGCCACCCGTGCGCAGGTCGCCGCAGCCGAGTCGGCACTCGATGGCGTGCAGAAAGAACTCAAGGTTGGCAGCCGCACCACGCTGGATCTGCTAGATGCCGAACGCGAGTTACTGTCCGCGCAGGTGAATCTGGTCAGCGCCCTGCGCGACCGTGGCGTCACCGCCTTCAGCCTGCTGGCGGCCTGCGGGATTCTGGAGCTCTACAACATCCCGGAGTAGGGCGGGTAACCGCGGGCCGGCTGCGTATGCCGCGACGCAGACCGCAAAAAGCCCCGCACTGGCAGTGCGGGGCCGTTGCCATCGGAACTCAGTTCTTGCCGTGGCCCTTGCCGTGATTGCCCTTGCCGCCTTTGTTGCCATGGCCGCGGTCGCCATCGTCGTGATGGCCATCGCCGTCGTGGCGGTCGTCGCCCTTGTTCTTGCGACCATGTCTTTCCTGATAGGCAGGCACATAGGTTCTTTCATACCAGCCGTCATCAACAAAATAGACCGGCCGCGAGCAGGCGTTGTAGCGGCTGCAATGCTTGCCCCAATTGCGGGCGTGGCCCGGCGGTACCCGAAGATAGATGGGGCTGCGGACAGTCTGCACACGCCGGATGATGCGCGGCTCGGCATAGATCAGCTGCGGCTGAGGGTAGTCGCCGAGTTCGATCCGTCCGTAATAACCCGGCTGCCCGATGTTGATAGACACCCCGATCTGGGCGGATGCCAGCGGCGGCAACAGCAAAGCTGCTGCAAAAATGGCGATAGAGAGTGATCTCATGAATTTCTTCCTTGTATGACGCGTGAAGACAGCAGTGAACATGGCATGAGCGCAATTTCACCCCCGGCGCTGAACCGGTTCTGAATCGCTCGGCGGGCAGCCTTTTTACCGTCGCTTCTCAGCCGGATCAAGCGTGCCACCGCCCCATGGCGACCGACTGTCCGCTGGCATCATCGCTACAGCTGGAACCTTCGGCTGCGCCGTCTGAGTGCACAATCCCAGCCTGGATGCGAGCCAACCGATCCAGTCCGGAGGAGAGCCGATGAGAAAAGACAAAGTGGGCAGCATCAAAAACGGGGTGACGCGGCGCGAGTTCATTGCCGGCGCCACCGCCGGCAGCCTGGCGCTGGCCGGCTGCAGCGAGGGTGCAGCCGTCGATGCCGGTGGCTCCGCCGCATTGCCCAGCCCCAAGGACGCGGGCTTCGACCATGTGGTGGTGGTGATGATGGAGAACCGCTCCTTCGACCATTTTCTGGGCTGGGTGCCGGGCGCGGATGGGGTGCAGGCGGGCACCAAGCTGCTGGGCGGCGACGGCAAGCCGTACGAGTCCTTCGACCTCGCCCCGCAGTACCAGAACTGCCAGCTCGCCGACCCCGATCACAGCTATCAGGGCGGGCGCACCCAGATCAACGAAGGCCGCATGGATGGCTTTCTGCTGACGCAGCCTGCGGGCGATGCCTTCCCCGTCGGCTATTACACGGCCGCCACGCTGCCATTCTTCAAGGGCTGCGCCGAGCACTGGACGATCTGCGACCGCTATTTCAGCGGCATTCTCGCCGCCACCACGCCCAACCGGTTCTACATGCACGCTGGGCAGACCGATCGAGCCAGCAACACCGTCGATATCTCGACGCTGCCGACGGTGTGGGACCGCATGCAGGACGTCGGCAGGCGGGTCGCCTATTACTACACCGATGTCTCCTACACCTCGTTCTGGGGCGACCGCTACGCCGGCTTCTCGAAGAAGTTCAGCCTCGACAGCTTCGCGGCGGACATCGCCGGCGGCACGCTGGCCGACCTGACCTTTGTCGACAACGTCGGCAATACCCTCAACGAGGGCGGAGCGATCTCGATGGACGATCACCCGTACGCCGATGTGCGCGACGGCCAGGCGTTTCTCAATCAGGTCTACGAGGCGCTGAAGAAAAGCCCGCAGTGGTCACGCACCCTGATCATCATCAACTACGACGAGTGGGGCGGCTTCTACGACCATGTCACCCCGCCGTTCGCACCGGTGTCGGCAGCGGAAAAAACCGCCACTGGCAACGATGGCCGCCTGGGCTGCCGGGTGCCTTGCATCCTGATTGGCCCGCGGGTGAAACGCGGCCACGTCGAGCACATGCAGTTCGATCCCAACTCCATCCTCAACATGCTGGCCTGGCGATTTGGCTTCGAGCCGCTGGGCGCACGCGCCAGTTCCAACAATCTTGCACTGGCGCTGGACCATGCGAACCCGCCCAATCCCAGCGCACCTACCTTCGATGTGGCAGCCGGCCCGTTTGGTGGGCTGTGCATCCCGGTCGCCCTGATTGCCGATCAGTCGCCCCTGCCCTTGCCGGTGCCGACGGTGCCGCTGGATCCGATTCCGCTGCCGGTGCCGATCCAGCTGCCACCGGTGCCCGGACTGGACGTGCCCTTGCCGCTGACGCTGGCAGAAGCTGCATTGCTGGAAACCCAGCGGCGACGTGACGAGCATGAGCTGGAACTGCAGTCGCTGCGCGAGCTCGGCCGCCGCTTCGGGTTTTGAAAACCGGACGGTCGCGACTGCGACCGTACTAGATCAAATCCGCCTGTTCCCGCGACTGTTCCCACTCAAAGCGGGGCAGTTCCAAGAAGGAGCGCACCAGCAGGTCGCCCCAGGATTTCTTCAGGTTGGCGTAGAACGGCGTATCGAGGTCGAAACGCACCTTGTGGGTGACCCGCAGCGCATCGCGCGGGACGATGGCCAGATCGAGCGGCGGGCCGACGGTGAGGTTGGACTTCATGGTCGAGTCGAGCGACACCAGGGCGCAACGCGCGGCGTCTTCCAGCGACACGTAGGGACGGATGATGCGGTCGAGGATGGGTTTGCCGTACTTGCTCTCGCCGATCTGGATATAGGGTGTTTCCGGCGAGGCGGAAATGCAGTTGCCTTCCGGATAGATCAGATACAGCGCCGGGTCCTCGCCCTCGATCTGCCCTCCGAGAATCAGGGTGGTACGAAAATCGACACTGGACTGGGTGTGCGCCGACGATTCGCGTTGCGAGCGTACCGACAGGCCGCCGATGTAGTCGGCGGCATCGAACATGTGCTTGACGTTGTGGAGGCTGATCGGCGCCTTGGCATCGGCCATGTCACGACGGATGTGGTTGAGCACCACCTGCGTGGTCGCCAGATTGCCCGAGGACATGATGACGAACACCCGTTCGCCCGGCACCTCGAAGACATGCATCTTGTTGTAGGTGCGGACGTCGTCCACCCCGGCGGAGGTGCGTGTATCGGCCGCAAACACCAGACCATCATTGACCTTCGCTGCCACGCAATACGTCATCGTCTTAGGTCGCTGGGTAGAAGCTTGAGTCAGGATAGGGCGAGGATTGTAGGGGCGGGATGCAGTGGGTGCATCCGAGCATCCACAAGATATCCTGCACATTCCATGCCGCTTGTCGCCGAGCACCGGCATGGAGATACTAAGCGGTATGTATAGACCGACCTTTCCGAGGAGACTCCCCGCATGAGCCACAGCATCGAATTTTTCTTCGACCCCGCCAGTACCTACAGCTATCTGGCAGCCACCCAGATCGAGGCTTTTGCGGCTGAACATGACGCCATCGTGCAGTGGAGGCCGTTTCTGCTCGGCAAGGCCTTCGAGGCCACCGGCAACAAGATGCCCGCCGCCATCCCGGCCAAGGGCAAGTATCTGTTCAAGGATGCCACCCTCTGGGCCAAGCTCTACAAAGTACCGTTTGCCTTCCCCAAGAACTTCCCGCTCAACAGCGTGCTGGCCTCGCGCGCCTGCATTGCGGCTGCGCACGCGGGCCAAGGCCTCGCCTTCACCCAGGCCATGTTCAAGGCCTACTGGGCTGATGGCCAGGATTTGAGCCTGCCGGAGGCCGTCGCCGCCGTGGCACAGAGCGTCGGGCTGGATGGCGAAGCCCTGCTCGCTGCGGCTGGCTCGCCGCCGGTGAAAGACGAGCTGCGCAGCAATACCGAAGACGCCATTGCCCGGGGCGTGTTCGGTGCACCCACTTTTTTCATCGGCAAGCAGATGTTCTGGGGCAATGATCGCCTGCCGCTGATGGCCGCCTTTCTGAACGGAGAACTCGCATGAGCAACCTCAACAAGCAATTCAAGCTCGCCTCACGTCCGGTGGGCGTGGCCACGCGCAGCAACTTCGAGTACCTCGAAACCGCCATCCCCACGCCAGCCGAAGGCGAAGTGCTGGTGAAGACGCTCTACATCTCGCTCGACCCGGCCATGCGCGGCTGGATGAACGAGGGTAAGAGCTACATCCCGCCGGTCGGCATCGGTGAAGTGATGCGCGCCGGCACGCTTGGCGAGGTCATCGTCAGCCACAACCCCAAGTTCAAGGTCGGCCAGCACGTGGTCGGCGGCTGGGGCGTGCAAGGCTATGCGGTTGTGGGTGCCGGCAATGGCATCAACACCCTCTACACGGTCGACGCCAAGCTCGCACCGCTGCCCACTTATCTGGGCGTGCTCGGCATGCCGGGCATGACCGGCTACTTCGGTCTGCTCGATGTCGGTCTGCCCAAGTCGGGTGAGACCGTGGTGGTCTCCGGTGCTGCGGGTGCGGTGGGCCAGGTGGTGGGCCAGGTCGCCAAGCTCAAGGGTTGCCGCGTGGTCGGCATTGCCGGCGGCAAGGACAAGTGCGATTTTGTGGTGAACGAACTCGGCTTCGATGCCTGCGTCGACTACAAATCCGGCGACCTGCGTGCAGCACTCAAGGATGCCGCGCCCAAGGGTGTAGATGTCTACTTCGACAACGTCGGCGGCGACATTCTGGACATAGTGCTCGGGCAAATCCGCATGAAGGCGCGCATCGTCATCTGCGGCGCGATCAGCCAATACAACAACACCACGCCGGTGAAAGGCCCTGCCAATTACCTCAGCCTGCTCGTCAACCGCGCCCGGATGGAGGGCATCGTGGTGTTCGACTGGGCGCCGCGCTACGGCGAGGCCATGCGCGAGATGGGCGGCTGGCTGAGTGAGGGCAAGCTGAAGGCGCGCGAGGATATCGTCGAAGGCATCGAGACCTTCCCCGAGACGCTCAACAAGCTGTTCACGGGCGAGAACTTTGGCAAGTTGCTGATCAAGGCTTGAGATCGACATGAGTAGCGGCACGTCGCGGTTTGTTCGCCTCAGAGGGCTGCGCTTTCACCTGCGCTGCTGGGGCGCCGTCGACGCGCCGCTGCTCGTGCTCACTCACGGCTGGCTCGATACCTCGGCCACCTGGAGCGATGTCGGCGCCCGTCTGGGTGAGCGCTTCCACGTCGTCGCTCTCGACCAGCGCGGCTACGGCT
>JBKJJE010000146.1:0-8201 GCA_046598075.1 Stagnimonas sp. | reverse complement strand
GTGTAGGCGCGCACCAGCTGACGCTGCATGAAATCGCCGGTGTCCTGCATGCTCTGCGGGCGACGGCCTTCCTCCTTCTGGGCATTGATCCAGCCGGTCACCATCTTGGGCGGAAAGCGATCCTCCGGCAGCTCGATCTGCTTGCACAGACGCTTGACCATGCGCGACTGATCGTCCGAGTCGAGAATCTGGAAGGTCTGCGGCAGCCTTGCTTCCTTGTAGTGCAGGCGCAACATGCGGTGCGCGATGCCGTGAAAAGTACCGACCCACATCGTCCGCGTCGGCACCGTCACCAGCTGTTCGATGCGCCCGCGCATCTCGTTGGCGGCCTTGTTGGTGAAGGTGACGGCGAGAATCGAATGCGCGCTGATGCCCTCCACCGCCATCAGCCAGGCGATGCGGTGGGTGAGCACGCGGGTCTTGCCGGAACCGGCACCGGCCAGCACCAGCCGGTGCTCGGGCGGGGCGGTGACGGCCTCGCGCTGTGCCGCGTTGAGCGAGGCGACGAGGGCGACCAGTTGCGGGTCGGTGTCTGCCGGCTGATAGCTCAAGGCATGGTCTCCACGGTGGTCGCATCCGCCCGGCGGCGCGAGAGTTTCAGCCGCGACACCAGCGGCGGCAGGAACACCGCCGCGAACAGGATGGCGACCCCGAGATAGAACTGCGTGGTCAGCTCGTCGCGCTCGCCGAGAAACACCGCCGCGAGGGCCACCGCATAGACCGGTTCGAGATTCACCGCCATCTGCGCGGTAAACGCCGAGAGGTGCTTGAGCGCGACCAGCGAAAGCGTGAACGGCAGGGCGGTGCAGAACACCACGAACACCGCCATCAGCCAGAGGTCCTTGCCCTGCGGCAGCAGGTAGATCGAGCCCTCGTGCGGCAACAACGGCAGTGCCACGGTCATGAACAGCGCGCCCGCACCGAGTTCCAGCGCGGTCACCACCTTGGGATCGGCGCCGTCGATGAAGCGCTTGTTGAAGCTGCTGAACAGCGTCGCACCCAGGGCTGCCAGCACGCCGACGATGAAGCCGGTGATCTGGCCGCTGGTGAGCCCGCCCGCCACCAGGGCCACGCCGGGGATCACCGCAAAGCCCAGCCAGAGATCACGGACGACAAACTTGCGGCCGGTGACCAGCGGCTCGATCACGGCGGTGAAGGCGGTTGCCGCGCCTAAGCAGGTGGCGGCGATGGAGGCATTGGCGAGCTTGATCGCGCCGTAGAAAGCCAGCCAGTGCAGCGCCACGATGATGCCGATACCGGCATAGATGAAGAACAATCGGCGCGGCAGTGCGAAGATGCCGCGCGCCACCCCGGGCAGGGCCAGCAGCAGCAGGGCCACCAGCCCCATGCGCCACCACACCAGCTGCGGCGCGGGCAGGGTGATGAGCGCGCCCAGCAGCGGCGTGAAGCCCCAGAGCAGCACGCAGAAATGCAGCTGCCAATGGGCTTTTTGGGTGGAAGACATCAGGCTTGGCGCGACCGCGAGGGGTCGCCGGGCAGAAGGGACGTGCGAGTGTACGGCACCACCTCCACTTCGCCGCGGCGAACCGGCGCTGCCCCCGAAATAATGGCGGCGATCAGGCCCGGTGATAGGGGTGGTTGGTGTTGACACTCCAGGCCCGGTACAGCGCCTCGGCCACCACCACCCGTACCAGCGCATGCGGCAACACCAGTTTGGAAAGCCCCCAGCTCTCATCCGCACGCGCCAGCACCTCGGGTGCGTGGCCATCCGGCCCGCCGATGGCAAGGGTCACGTCGCGGGCATCCTGCAACCAGGCGCTCAGCCTCGCGGCCAGCTGCTCGGTACTCCACTGCGCGCCACGCTCATCGAGGGTGACCAGCCGGGTATCGCGCGGCAACGCTTTGAGTATCTTCTCGCCCTCGTCGCGTTTGAGGCGGGCAATGTCGGCGTTCTTGCCGCGCGGCGTCACCGCAATCTCTTGCAGGGCAAACCCATACTCCGCCGGCAGGCGACGGCTGTAGTCGGCGAAGGCTGCGTCCACCCATGCCGGCATCCGCGTGCCGACGGCGAGCAGGCGCAGCTTCACCGGTTAATACGGCTAGCGCTTCTTGGCTTTGACGACCGGCTTTTTCACCGCCGATTTCTTGATCGCCTTCACCGGCGCTTTCGGTGCAGGCTTTTTGGCGGCGACGACTTTCCTGGCCGGTGCTTTCTTGACCGCAGCCTTTTTAGCTGTCACCGCCTTGGCGACCGGCTTCTTCGCGGCTGGCTTTTTGGCAGCGGTCTTGGCGATGGGTTTTGCTGGCGTCGATTTCTTCTTGGCTGCCACCTTGGGCGCTGCCTTCTTGGCAAAGGGCTTCTTGCTTGGGGCAGGCTTGGCAGTGACTTTCTTGGCAGCCTTCTTGGCCATTTTCTTGGCCAACTTCTTGGCTTTTTTGACTTCGTCGAGCCTGGGCTTGGGCTGGCCTAGATCCCACAGCTTCTCGAGCTGGTAGCTGGCACGGGCACTGGCCTGCATGATGTGGACGATGGTGCCGTTCAAGTCCACCAGCGCCCAGTCGCCCTGCTCCAGACCCTGCGACCGGGGCCAGCCCACACCGGCTTCGCGCGCTTTCTCCATCACCGAATCGGCCAGTGCCTTCACATGCCGGTTGCTGGTGCCGGTGCAGATCACCATGTGGTCGGCGATGCTGGTGAGCGGGGCGACATCGATCAGCTCGATATTGATGCCCTTCATGTCTTCGAGGGCGGCGATGGCGAGCTTGGTGAGTTGGGCTGGAGTCATGGAGGTGGCGGTCTTCCTAGTGTTTTGAAGGGGCGTCTTCGTGGGTCAAGAGTTCAATGTCTTTCGGCGTCAGCGCATCGAGAATCGCGTCCGGCAGCAGCCCTCGCACCGAGGCATCGGCCTTGAGCAGGCGGCGGATGCGGGTGGAGGAAATCTCCATCAGCGGCAGCGGCAGCTCCATCCACAAACCGGCCGGCACGCTGCGGAAGGCATCGGCGGTATCGGTGTGGCGCTCGGCCAGAATATCGGCTTCCATCGGCGGCAGCAGCGAAGCACCGGGGCGGGAGACAACGGCCAGATGCGCCAGCTCGAGAATCTCCTTCCACATGTGCCAGGTGTGGAAGTGCGCGAAGGCATCGGCGCCGAGCAGCAGCACCAGCGGCGTGCGCGGCCGCCATTTCTTCAGTTCCAGCAGGGTGTCGATGGTGTAGCTCGGGCCTTCGCGGCGGATTTCGCGGTCATCGGCGATCAGGCCCTTTTCCTTGGCGATGGCCAGGCGCACCCACTCGAGCCGTTTCTGCGGCGAGACATGGGAGTCCTGGCGATGCATGGGATGGGCGGTGGGAATCAGCCGCACCTGCGCCAGATCGAGCCGCTCCATGGCCTCCAGCGCCAGTCGCAGATGCCCGTTGTGAAAGGGGGCGAAGGCGCCGCCAAAAATGCCGACCAGGGGGTTGGCCATCAGCGTACGTGCCCATCGCCGAGCACGATCCATTTCTGGCTGGTCAGGCCCTCGAGCCCGACCGGCCCGCGCGCATGAAACTTGTCGGTTGAGATGCCGATCTCGGCCCCCAGACCATATTCGTAGCCATCGGCAAAGCGGGTGCTGGCATTCACCATCACGCTGGCCGAATCCACCTCGCGCAGAAACCGCCGCGCGCGGGTGCCGTTCTCGGTGACGATGCAGTCGGTGTGGGCGCTGCCGTAGGTGTTGATGTGGTCGATGGCGGCATCCAGGCCATCGACGATGCGGATCGACAGCACCGGTGCCAGATACTCGGTGCGCCAGTCTTCCTCGCTGGCGGGCCTGGCTTCCGGCAGGATGCTACGGGTGCGCTCGCAGCCGCGAAGTTCCACCTTGTGGTCGCGGTAGCTGCGTGCCAGTTCGGGCAGCACCTTGAGCGCCACCGGGGCATCCACCAGCAGCGTCTCCATGGTGTTGCAGGTGCCATAACGCTGGGTCTTGGCGTTGACGGCCACCGCATAGGCTTTCTCGAGATCGGCCTGACCGTCGATGTAGACGTGGCAGATGCCGTCCAGATGCTTGATCACCGGCACCCGCGCGTGTTCGCTGACGAACGCCACTAGGCCCTTGCCGCCGCGTGGAATCACCACATCGACGAACTGCGGCATGGTCAGCAGCTCAGCCACTGCGGCGCGATCGGTGGTCTGCACCACCTGCACCGCTTCGGCGGGCAGCCCGGCAGCCAGCAGGGCGCGGCGAATGGCCTGGGCGATGGCCTGGTTGGAATGTAGCGCCTCGCTGCCGCCGCGCAGAATGCAGGCGTTGCCGCTCTTCAGGCACAGGGCTGCGGCATCGGCGGTGACGTTGGGGCGGCTCTCGTAGATGATGCCCACGACGCCGAGCGGCACCCGCATCTTGCCCACCTGGATGCCGCTGGGACGATAGGCCATGTCGGTGATGGTGCCGACCGGGTCGGACAGGTTGGCGACCTGCCGCACACCATCGGCCATCGCCTCGATGCGGGCGGGATTGAGTTCCAGGCGGTCGAGCATCGCCGCCTCGAGGTTCAAGTCGCGCGCGGCCTTCATGTCCTCGCGGTTGGCTTCGAGGATCGAATCGCTCTCTTCGATGAGGCGGTCCGCGAGGGTGAACAGTGCGGCGTTCTTGGTGCCGGATTCGGCCTTGGCCAGCGCACGGCTGGCGCTGCGGGCTTTCTGGCCGACATCGAGCATGTAGGCTCTGATCTGCGCGGGTGAGTCTGCTTTTGCTTTTGCCACTTTCGGTCAGGCGGCGCGAGCCGCCGGGAGCGCGGCCCCACTGGCCGCCAGCACCAATGCTAGCAAGTCCTCCCAGGCCGCAGACTCCTGGCCCGATTTCACCGACTGATCGACCCGCGCCAGCCGCGCCAGCGCCGCCGACGGCGAGAAGCCTTTGCTGCGTCGCAAAGCAGCTTCGTAGGGGCGCGCACGCACGCCGAAAAGCTTTGCCTGCGCGCAGGCGCTGTTCACATCCCTGGTCTTGGAATACGCCGCGCCTGCCACCGCCCAGGTGCGCAAGGCGTAGGCCAGCGGCCCCTGCACGGCCAGCGCATTGACGCCCTCCTCGCGCAGACGGGCCAACGCATGGGCCGCACCGACGGCATCGCCAGTGAGCATCTTGTCGACCAGATCGAATGCCTCGAAGCGCGAGGAATCCGCCACCGATTTCAGCAGGTCCTCGGCGCTCACCTGCTGACTGGGAAACAGCAGCGCCAGCTTTTCGAGATCCTGCACGCAGGCGAGCAGATTGCCCTCGGTGCGCTCGGCCAGCACCAGTGCGGCATCCGGATGCAGCTGCAGCTTGAGCGCCTCGGCACGCTGGCTGATGAAGGCAGGCAGCTGCTCCGGCTTCACCGGGTCGGCGTACAGGGATACGCCGGCGGCATCGAGCGCGGCATACCAGGCCGCCTGCCGGCCCTTGTAGTCCAGCGGATCGGCGACGATCAGCAGCAGCGTGTCGGGCGAGGGCTTCTGCGCCAGTGCGACCAGCGCCTTGATGCCGTCTTCCGACTTGCCTGCCGGCTCGTCGACTGCTTCGTCGTCGCCCTCCACTGCCTTGTTTTTCTTGTGGCCGTTGGGCCCTTTCGGCATCCGCACCTCCACCACCCGGCGCGCGGCGAACAAGGACATCGAGGCGCACTCGTCGAACACCTGCTGCCAGCGGAATCCCGGCTCGACCGTGAGCGAGATGCGTTCGGAATAGCCCTGCTTCTTCGCCGCCGCCCGCACCGCGTCGAGTGCTTCCTGGATCAGCAGCGGCTCTTCGCCCGCGAGCAGCACGACCGGCGGCAGCGGCTTGGCGAGTTGAGCGGCGAGCTGGTTGTGGCGCAGGGCGGTCATCGCCGCATTATCGCCGCTGTGGCTTCAGAGAAACGCGAGCAGCGCATCCGCCAGCGCATCCGGCGCATCGAAGTGCAGCATGTGGCCGGCATCCGGGATGACGATGGCGCGGTGATCCTTGAAGCAACTGCGCCGGTTGCGGGTTTCTTCGGCGTTGACTGCCTTGGCAAACGCGGAGGCGCCGCCGTCAATGAACAGGGTCGGCGCCGTGATGCTGTTCCAGATCTCCATGCTCTCGGCGTTGCGGTAGAGCGTGGGCATGTCGCGGCGGTGCTTGGGGTCGGCCAGCAGGCGGATGCTGCCGCTGGCATCGGCCGCACCCCAGCCCTGCGCCACGAACAACGCGCGGGCATCACTCAGCTGCGGGTGCTGTTTCTTCACCCTTTGGGCCAGCTCCTCGAAGCTGGCATAAGTCTTTTCGCGCGGCCGGTTCTTGAGCTGATCCAGCCAGCGTTTCGTCCGCTTCGGCGCCAGTGTCGCCGGCATGTCAGGCAGGAACAGGCTGTCGAGCACCGCGAGCTTGCCGATGCGCTCGGGCCGCAGGCCGGCATACACGCTGGCGATCTGCCCACCCATGCTGTGGCCCACCAGTGCGATGGGCGCGGTGGGTGCCAGGTGGTCGATCAAGGCATCGAGATCGCCGAGGTAGTCCGGAAACCAGTAGCCATCCTGCGGCCACTCGCTGTAGCCGTAGCCGCGCTGGTCGAGAGCGACGACGTGGAAGCGCTCACCCAGACGGGCGCCGACATCGCTCCAGGTGGCCGAGGTATCGAGCCAGCCGTGAGTGAGCACGAGCAGCGGCTTGCCGGTTAATTTGGTCTCAACTTCGCCGTCCGTGGCGCGACCGTCGCCTTCTGAACTAGCCCCTGCCCGGCCATCCATGGCCGGGCGTTCGGAGCCGCAGCGAGCAGTGCTCGCTAAGCGCGGCTCCTCACCCCAGCAGCGCAGGTGAAAGCGCAGCTCTCTGAGGCGAACAAACCGCGACGTGCCGCTACTCATGTCGATCTCAAGCCTTGATCAGCAACTTGCCGAAGTTCTCGCCCGTGAACAGCTTGTTGAGCGTCTCGGGGAAGGTCTCGATGCCCTCGACAATATCCTCGCGCGCCTTCAGCTTGCCTTGCGCCAGCCAGCCGCCCATTTCGCGCATCGCCTCGCCGTAGCGCGGCGCCCAGTCGAACACCACGATGCCTTCCATGCGGGCGCGGTTGACCAGCAGGCTGAGGTAATTGGCGGGGCCTTTCACCGGTGTGGTGTTGTTGTACTGGCTGATCGCGCCGCAGATGACGATGCGCGCCTTCATGCGGATTTGCCCGAGCACGATGTCCAGAATGTCGCCGCCGACGTTGTCGAAGTAGACATCTACACCCTTGGGCGCGGCCTCCTTGAGTGCTGCACGCAGGTCGCCGGATTTGTAGTCGACGCAGGCGTCGAAGCCGAGTTCGTTCACCACAAAATCGCACTTGTCCTTGCCGCCGGCAATGCCGACCACGCGGCAACCCTTGAGCTTGGCGACCTGGCCCACCACCTGGCCCACAGCACCCGCAGCACCGGAGACCACCACCGTCTCGCCCGCCCTCGGCAGACCGACATCGAGCAGACCGAAGTAGCCGGTCATGCCCGGCATGCCGAGCACGCCCAGATAAGTCGGCAGCGGTGCGAGCTTGGCGTCGACGGGGTAAAGCGTGTTGATGCCATTGCCGGCACCCACCACCGCATAGCCCTGCACGCCCCAGTTGCCGACCACGTGCTGGCCGACCTTGAACTTGGGGTTGTGGCTGGCAATCACCTCGCCGAGCGTGCCGGCGCGCATCACTTCACCGATGCCGACCGGCGGGATGTAGCTCTTGCCCTCGTTCATCCAGCCGCGCATGGCCGGGTCGAGCGAGATCGCGAGCGTCTTGACGAGCACGCCACCTTCTGCAGGCTCGCTGACCGGCTCGGTCGTGAAGTCCCAACCGTCGCGAGTCGGCAGGCCGCTCGGGCGTTTCTTCAAACGGATCTGGTGGTTGGTCAGTGCGGTGAGTGCGGTCGTCATGTTGTTTGTCTCCGTGGGCATGGCTGTGAATCTTAGAGCGCCCGGGCAGGGCGCCGAGTCGCAGACGCGACGGAATAGACGGGCGAAAAAAAACCGCGGGGTCGCCGCGGTTCTTCTGGTGCAGGGCTTGCGCCCGGCTGGGTTTACAGCACGCGAATATTCGCGGCTTGCAGGCCCTTCTGGCCTTGCTTGACTTCGAATTCGACGCGCTGGTTTTCCAGCAGGGTCTTGAAGCCAGAGCCCGTGATGTCACGGAAGTGGGCGAACAGGTCAGCGCCGCCCGCGTCTTGAGCGATGAAGCCGAAGCCCTTGCTCTCGTTGAACCACTTCACGGTACCGGTTTGGGTCGTCATGGA
>JBKJJE010000092.1:0-22033 GCA_046598075.1 Stagnimonas sp. | reverse complement strand
TTCCTATGTATTCCTCACCCGTCCGCCGCTGGATATTGCTACCCCGCTCGACTTGCATGTGTTAGGCATTCCGCCAGCGTTCAATCTGAGCCAGGATCAAACTCTCCAATTAATTTTAAAACTGGATACGCAAATGCCACTGGCTAAAGTGACACTGCTTTTGAGTTTCGATCTAGCTTTTTGAGCTTCTCGATACTCTCGTGTTGCTGGCCTAGCCAGAACCGGGAGCATCCACACAAATTACTTGTCTTTTTTGTTAATGATCTGGCTTCTTCGTCTGCCGTTTTCTGCGGCGTCCGTGTCAGCGGGGAGGCGAATAATAGCGGGAATTCGAGGAGCGTCAACACCGACTTTGCGACCAAGCGTTAAATCATTGTTCTGAAAAGGTTTCTTCCTTGTTTTTTACCTTCGCGAAGGCCAAAATCCGCGCCGCTGCTGGGCAATAAACGTCCAAAAGCAGGCGGATTTTCAGCTTGCTGCCCTAGAGGGCCGCCTCGACAAGCCTCAAATCGACGTAGGCGAAGCGTCTTGCACCCACTTGCAGCAGATAGCGGCGGTTTGGCTGCAGCATGAGGGAGCGGTCCTCAACCCGCTGCTGCTCCACTCTGACCGCCTTCTGATCTATCAGCCGACCTGCGTCCGAAGTCGAGGATGCAAGCCCCGCTTCTTTGACGACGCGCATCAACGACATGCCGCTTGCCGGGGCAGACAGTACGATTTCGGGGATGTTGTCCGGCAACGCCCCTTTAGAGAACTGCGCGACGAACTGCTCGCGTGCGCCCTCCCCAGCCCCACGGCCATGAAAGCGATCCACCAGCTCCACGCCCAGCTCCATCTTGATGTCACGCGGATTGCTGCCATCGGCGATCGCCTGCCTGAGCCTGCCGATCTCGGCGAGGGGCTTGAACGACAGCAACTCGAAGTAGCGCCACATCAATGTGTCGGAAATCGACATCAGCTTGCCGAACATGTCCCGGGGCGGCTCGGACACGCCTATGTAGTTGCCGAGCGATTTGCTCATCTTGTTGACGCCGTCGAGTCCCTCGAGGATGGGGGAGGTCATGATCAATTGCGGTCGCTGGCCGAACGCAGTCTGCAGGTGGCGGCCCATCAGCAGGTTGAACTTCTGGTCGGTGCCGCCCAACTCGATATCCGCCTTCAGCGCCACCGAGTCATAGCCCTGCAGAAGGGGGTAGAGGAACTCGTGCATCGAGATCGGCTGGCCGGCCGCATACCGTTTGCTGAAATCGTCGCGTTCGAGCATCCGCGCCACCGTATGCTGGGCGGCGAGCCGGATCATGCCCTCGGCACCCAGACCATCCAGCCACTGGCTATTGAAGGCAATGGTGGTTTTCTCGGGATCGAGAATCTTGAAAACCTGCGCCTTATAGGTCTCGGCGTTTTCCTGCACTTGTTCCCGCGTCAGCGGCTTGCGGGTCTCGTTCTTGCCGGTGGGGTCCCCGATCATCCCGGTGAAATCGCCGATGAGGAAAATTGCCTCATGCCCGGCTTCCTGAAAGGCACGCAATTTGTTTAACAAAAGGGTGTGACCCAGATGCAGGTCTTTAGCCGTGGGATCGAAGCCCGCCTTCACCCTGAGCCTCAGACCTTTGTCTTTTGCCTGCCTCAGGCGGGTTTCGAACTCTTTTGCGGGCAGGATTTCATCACTACCCCGGGTCAATTCTGCGGTGCTGGCCTCGAAACTCATGATTTATTTTGCTGCGGTGCGGTGGTGAGGGATCAGCGTAAGTTCAGGTCGGAACCGCTTGCAAACACTGAAAATCTATGTTTTCTTACGATCATCTACGGCGAGGCGACAGTCTGATAACCATCAAAGAACCCGCCCAAGAGTGTGCCTGTCGGAAATCGGCACGCTTTTTTGCAGACCAACCGGTAGAACTATGAAATTTGATTATATTCCAGCCGCTCCCGCGGTCTGGTGGCGCAAGCGCAGAGTCGCTCTGGTAGCAGGCCTCTGCATAACGATGGGTGCCGGCGCAGTACATTTGTTCGCAAGAAGCGGCACCGCAGTGGCGGCAGGTCAAGCCGATCTGCCAAGCACGCAATCGCACCTTGCCGGTTCAAACAACTTCAATGCGGTGACTGACCTGGCGCGCGCAGACCAGACCGCCAGCAGCGATTTCGACAGCATCATCGAAACCGCCGTCAGCGATGCCCTGAAAGTGCCGGAAGCCAGCCAGTGGACAACCATCTCGGTAAAAGCTGGTCAGAATCTTTCCGTGGTCTTCGAAGCGCTGGGTCTGGCACACGACGAGGTCGCCGATCTGCTGGCACTCGGTGGCGAAGTGCAGCGTCTGAAAAAGCTCAAGGCCGGCGATGAGTTGCACATCCGCATCGAAGACAATCGTCTGGAAGGATTGACCTACCCGCTGGACGAACGCCGCACACTGGAAGTGCGGCGTGGCGACAAGGGCCTGGAGTCGGCCTTGCTGACTGCCGAGCTGGAACACCGTCAGACCACCACGGCCGGCAGGATCACCGATTCGCTGTTTGCCGATGGTCGCCGCGCCAATCTCAGCGGCCGGCTCATCATGTCGTTTGCCGACATCTTCGGTTACGACATCGATTTCGCACAGGATTTGCAGCCGGGCGATCTGTTCTCGGTCGTCTATGAGCAGCTTTACAAGGACGGCAAGAAACTGCGGGATGGCGACATCCTGGCTGCAGAGTTCGTGTCCCAGGGTCGGCACTATCGGGCGGTGCGCTTCACCGCACCGGATGGCAATACTGCCTACTACACCCCCAACGGCCAATCGCTGCGCAAGGCATTCATCCGCACACCGGTCGATTTCGCGCGCATTTCGTCGCCTTTCAACATGCACCGGCTGCACCCCATCCTGCATACCATCCGCGCCCACAAGGGCGTGGACTACGGCGCGGGGACTGGCACGCCGATCAAGGCGACCGGCGACGGCAAGATCAGCTACTACGGCACAAAAAATGGTTACGGCCGGGTTGCCATGATCAACCATGGCGCTGGAGTGGAAACCCTTTATGGGCACCTGTCGCGCTTCCGCGCCGGGCTCACCGTCGGCAGCCGCGTCAGGCAAGGCCAGGTGATTGGCTATGTCGGCATGTCCGGCCTCGCCACCGCACCGCATTTGCACTACGAGTTCCGCATCAACGGCATCCACAAGAATCCGGTGACCGTGCCGCTGCCGCGCGCCAACCCGGTGTCGCCAGTGCACATGACGGCCTTCCGTGCGCAGTCGAGTTCGCTGATGGCGGCGCTGGATCAGACCACCACCAGGCTGGCCAGCGCCAAGAAAGCCTCCTCTCGCTGATCCGATTACCTAGCCGTTTTCGAGAGCCCGTTGTGCTGGAGCGATTCGTTGGCCTGATGTCTGGCACCAGCGCCGATGGGGTTGATGCGGTCGTCGCCGCGTTTGAAGACGGCCGTTTCCAGCGGGTGCTGGCCTCGCACCACCAGCCACATCCGCAATCGTTGCGGGCAGCCTTGATTGCGCTCGGCAGGGATGCCAACGCGCGCATACCGCTGAATGATCTGGCCGCGCTGGATGTCGCGGTCGCCGAGCAATTTGCCGCAACCGCGCTCGCTGTGCTCGCCGTGGCAGGACTGCAAGCTGGCGACATCCGCGCCATTGGCAGCCATGGGCAGACCGTTTTCCACGACCCCAAGCACGCTCGCAGCAGCCTGCAACTGGGTGACCCCAACCTTGTTGCGGCGCGCACCGGCATCCCCGTCGTCGCCGATTTCCGGCGGATGGATATCGCCCTCGGCGGCGAAGGTGCGCCGCTGGTGCCGGCATTCCATGCGTCGGTATTCAGCGGCGATGAACACAGCGCGGTGGTCAATATCGGCGGCATTGCCAATGTCACCCTGCTGGCTGCCGATGCCGGGGGTGTTACCGCTGGCTATGACTGCGGTCCCGGCAACGCGTTGATGGACGAGTGGGCCCTGCTGCACCTCGGCAAGGCCCAGGACTGCGAAGGACGCTTCGCTGCGCAAGGGCAGGTGCTGCAGCCCTTGCTAGCGGCCTGGCTGGCGGCCCCCTATTTTCATCTGCCGCCACCGAAGAGCACAGGGCGCTCGCTGTTCAACCTGGATTGGGCCAATGCGCTGGTGCCAGACGGGCTTGCCCAATACGCCGCTGCGGATGTGCAGGCAACACTCTGCGAACTGACCGCCCGCTCAATCAGCGCGGCCATTCCTGCGGGCACTGGGCGGGTGCTGGTCTGCGGCGGTGGCGTGTTCAACAGCCACCTGATGCAAAGGCTTGCAGCCTTGCTGCCGGCAACAAAAGTGGCTTCGACCGAAGTGGCCGGCCTGCCCCCTCAATGGGTCGAGGCGGCGGCTTTTGCATGGCTGGCACAGCGGCGGGTAAACCATTTGCCGGGCAACCTGCCGAGCGTCACCGGCGCCAGCCGTGCCGCCGTGCTGGGCGGGATTTACGGCTGAAGCGGGAAGCTCTCCTGCCGACAGTCAAACCGTGAACGAGGAGCCGCAGCCACAGGTGGTGGTTGCATTCGGATTGCGAATCACGAACTGCGCGCCTTCGGCGGATTCCTTGTAGTCGATCTCCGCGCCTTCGAGGTACTGCAGGCTCATCGGATCCACCACCAGCGTCACGCCCTGGTTGGCGACGGTGGTGTCGTCTTCCGCCGCCTTCTCATCGAAATTGAACCCGTATTTGAAGCCCGAGCAGCCGCCGCCGGTAACGAACACGCGCAATACCTGATCAGGGTTTTCCTCATCTGCCAGCAGTTCTTTCACTTTCAGGGCGGCGGAATCGCTGAACACCAGGCCGGACACCTGATTCTGCAGGGCCTGTTCCTGCGGCTTGTAGCTTGAAACCGTGCCCATGTCGCTATTCGTGTCCATCGTCGACTCCTGACTCATGGAACCATCATCGGGCCATTGTCGCGCCGATCAAGCGGCCTTGCCGAGATTGGCTTCGGTCTGGCCCTTGACATGGGTGATGGCGCTGACCGGTTCGGTGCCTTCGTAGACCAGCTGACCATTGACCAGGGCCCCGGCTTCCATCTGCAGAACCCGATAGCGGACGTCGCCGACGATGCGCGCCTTGGCGCCCAGCACCAGCCGTTCGGAAACCCGCACCTCGCCGACGATGCGGCCGTTGACCACCACACTGGCGACCCGCACATTGCCCTCGATCACGCCGCTCTCGGCGACCGACAGCGAAGATGCCTTGTCGCTCGCCGAGGTGACATTGCCCTTGATGCGCCCATCGACGTGCAGGCCTCCTGAAAATGTGACGTCGCCGGTGATCTCGGTCTGACGTCCAATCAGCGTATCCATCGCGGCGCCCTTGGCAGGTGCCGGCGCCGAAGAAAAACCTTTAATCACTGCTGCGCTCCTGAGATTCGATGTTGGCCCAGATGTATTCATTGACGACGGTGGGCCGATCGTCGCTGGGATTCAGGGTGACTGCCACCTTGATGGGTTTGAAGCCCGGGGGCAATTTGAACTCACCTGAAAATTCCTCGAAATACTTGAACGAAAATACCAGATTCTTCTCGCCAGCCGTGATCAGGCTGGACAGCGCATGAGCCTGCGGCCTGCCTCCCAGCTGGCCTTCGATGCGCACCTCGGCGCTGCCGGCGATACGGCTTTCCTCGCGTACCGACTGGATCAGTACCATTTCGTAATGCCATTGCCCGTTTTTCTTGCGGACGCCGAACTCCTGCACCCGGACGCCGGCCTTGGTCTCGTCCGGCGACGCGATGCCCCGGTAGAAGGCCAGCTGTTCGCGCAGCGTGCCCGCTTCCGATTCGAGCTTGCCCAGGGTGGCCTTGAGACTGTTGCAGGCCTCGCCGTCGATGGTCTGCGCCTGCTGTGCATAGGCCAGATCTGCGCGCAGCTTGCCCAGCTCCGCCTTGGCGGCACGCAATTGCTGCGCGAGATCACGTCGCTCCAGCTGAAAGCGGTCGCGTTCGCTGGTGGCCTTCTCGAAGTCGGCCACGGTGTTCTGGCGGGTGTAGCGATACAGCGCAAAACCAGCCAGCAGCAGCGCGGCAACTGCCACCGCAGTAACCAGGGTGCGCTGCCAGGGACGATGCTGGCGGATGATGATGCGGTGGTCGGCCATTGCAGCTAGGGAGCAAATCCCGGCGACTCAAGACCCGCCGTTTCAGACAATCCAAACATCAGATTGAAACATTGCACCGCCTGCCCCGCCGCCCCTTTCACCAGATTGTCGATGACCGACAGCACCACCACGGTTTCTCCATCGGGCGCCAAATGCGGGCTCAGGCGACAGACATTGCCGCCGCGTACGCTGCGGGTTTCCGGATGCTCGCCCTTGGGCAGCACGTCCACGAACGGCTCGCCCGCGTAGCGATCCGCAAAGAGTTTTTGCAGGTCAACGCCGGGCTGGTTAAGCCGTGCGTACACGGTGGCATGAATGCCGCGGTTCATCGGCACCAGATGCGGCACGAAAGTGATTCCCACCGGCGCGTTCGCAGCCCAGGCAAGACCTTGCTGAATCTCCGGTAGGTGCCGGTGCCCTGACACGCCATAGGCCTTGAAGCTTTCCGCCACCTCGCAGAACAGCGAGCCGATCCTGGCCTCGCGCCCCGCGCCGGAGACTCCGGATTTACAGTCGGCAATCAGTCCGCGGGTGTCGATGACCCCGGCTTCCAGCAGCGGCGCCAGGGCCAGCTGCACGGCAGTGGGATAGCAGCCTGGCCCGGCTGTCAGGCGCGCCTTGGCGATGGCAATGCGGTGCAGTTCAGGAATGCCGTAGGCGGCTTCGGCAAGGGCATCGGGTGCCGTGTGGGGGTGCTCATACCAGCGCGTGTAGACGGCGGCGTCGCGCAGACGGAAGTCAGCCGACAGGTCGATGACCTTCACCCCCGCGGCGAGCAGCGCGGGCGCCATCTGCATCGCCGTGCCATGCGGTGTGGCAAAGAACACCGCCTGGCATCGGGCAAGCCGCTCGGCATCTGGCGCTTCAAATACCGCATCGCAGAAGCCGCGCAGGGCGGGGAACACGGCGTCGGCGCGCCGGCCTGCTTCCTGCCGTGACGTCAGCACCTGCACTTTCGCCATCGGATGGCCAGCCAGCAGCCGCAGCAGCTCCGTGCCGGTATAGCCGGTTCCACCTACGATTCCGATGTCGATCATGGCTCTTAAGGACAGTGACGCGCTCACGCTGCGCAGCAAGGTCGACGATGATACAGCCCACACTTTCCGCCGACTCACGCCCATGCTCTGGATCAAAGCCCTACACGTCATCTTCGTCGTCGCCTGGTTCGCCGGGCTGCTCTACCTGCCAAGGCTGTTCGTCTATCACACCGAAGTGGTAGGCGAAATCGAGCACAACCGCTTTTGCGTGATGGAGAAGCGGCTCTACGGCATCACCCTGATCGGCATGATCGGCACCTGGATCTTCGGCATCGCCACCCTGCTTTCAGCCGACGCCGCGTATGCAAAGGTGACCTACTGGAGCATGGGCTGGCTGCATGCCAAGCTGTTGCTGGTGGTGCTGCTGTCTGGCTATCACGGCTGGCTGAAAACCCGCGTGCGCGCCTTTGCCGCCCGCAAGAACGACAAGAGCGCGAAGTTCTACCGGCTGATCAACGAAGTGCCCGCCGTGATTCTCGTCGCGGTGGTCATCTTGGTCATCGTCAAGCCGTTCTGACTTTGCAACACCCACAAAAAAGGCCGCACTGCGGCCTTTTTTGTGGGTCGTGCTCAGCTGCCGGTGGGCGGCTCCATCTGGCTCTGGCAGTAGTTCTGCAGGCCCACTGTCTCGATCAGCTTCAGCTGCTCTTCGATGAAGTCGATGTGCTCCTCCTCGCTCTCCTGAATATGCACTAGCAGCTCGCGGGTGACGTAGTCTTTCACCGACTCGCAGTGCGCAATGGCATCCCGGTAGAGCGGATGGGCCTGCAGCTCCAGCTTGAGGTCGCAGCGCAGCACCTCCTCGGTGTTTTCGCCGATGAACAGCTTGCCGAGGTCTTGCAGGTTGGGCAGGCCTTCGAGGAAAAGGATGCGGGCGATCAGCTTATCCGCATGCTTCATTTCGTCGATGGACTCGTGATACTCATGCTTGCCGAGCTTCTTCATGCCCCAGTTGTCGAGCATGCGGGCATGGAGGAAATACTGGTTGATCGCCGTCAGCTCGTTCTTGAGCGCGGCATTGAGATACTCGAGAACCTTGGCGTCGCCTTGCATGGCCTTGCTCCATTAACTGGGAGGCAAGGTTACAGGCCGCGAACAATCATCGCAACTGCTTGTTTGCATTCATTATTTGACTGATTTTGCGTGCGATTCGCAACACCCTTGCCAGCCATCAGGCGGCAATGGCAACCGGCATGTAGTGCTCGCGGGCCGATTGCCGCGCGAGCGCATCGGTCAGACAGCGACGCGCCTCCGGCAGGCACTTTCCGCAGCAGCTGCCCAGACCCGTCATGTCCTTCAGATCCTTGAGCCTGCGCACGCCCTGTTCGACCACGCGCTCGATGCGTTTGTCGGAGACGGCTTTGCAGACACAGATGTACATGGGCGGTTGATCCGGGGCAAGGCGCGCAATTGCGCCTGCCCGAATGCTCCTGCAAATGCGAACGATTGTCAATGCATTTCATCAGCGGCTGCGGCGGACCGTCTGGTTGGTCAGCGCGCGCCGGCCGGTCGGTCTAGGTCCACTGCGGCAACCGGCAGCCGCGCGCTCACGCCAGCCAGTGCTGCCAAGGCCTCAAGCGCCTCAACGTAGACCTTGCGCTTGAAGTAGATGACCTGTTCGACCGGCTGCCAGTAATCCACCCATTGCCAGGCGTCGAACTCCGGAGTCGGGTTGGCATCTAGCCGCACCCGGTCATCGGCTGCGGCCAGCCGCAGCAGAAACCAGAGTTGCTTCTGGCCGATGCAGGTCGGCTTGTTGCCACGCCGCACCAGATGTTTGGGCAACAGGTAGCGCGCCCATTCCTTGGTCATCCCCAGAAACTCGACATCGCTGGATTTCAGGCCCAGTTCTTCCTCAAGTTCGCGATAACAGGCCGCTTCCGGCAATTCGCCGCGCTTGATGCCCCCCTGCGGAAACTGCCAGGCCTGTTGGCCGATGCGCTTGGCCAGCAACACCTGCCCGATCACCGCCGGATGCAGCACGATGATGCCGACGTTAGGCCTGAATCCATCTGAGTCGATCACGACGCGCCTTTGGTTTTGTTGTGACGATCTTTCCACATCCAGCAGAGACGCGGCAACGTCGGTGCCGACGCCCTGCCCCGTTATGCTGCGCGCCCACCTATGGGCCTCCCCGACATGCGCCTCGCCGTTTTCGATCTGGACCACACCCTGCTGGCCGCCGACAGTGATTTTCTCTGGGGCCAGTTCCTCTGCGACGAAGGCCTGGTCGAGCGTGATGCCTATGAGGAACAGAATCGCCGGTTTTACGCCGATTACGCCGCTGGCACGCTCGATGTGGCCGCCTTCTATCAATTCTCGCTGGCGCCGCTGAGGCAAAAATCCATCGCCGAATGGCAGCCGCTGCGGGCGCGCTTCGTGGTTGACATCATCGCCCCGAAAGTGGCCCCGCTGGCCACCGCCTTGCTGGACCGCCATCGCGCCAGCGGCGACACCCTGCTGATCACCACCGCGACGCACAGTTTCATCACCGAACCGATTGCGGCCCTGCTCGGCATCGAGCACCTGCTGGCGACGGAGCCGGAGATAAGGGAGGGTCGCTTTACCGGCGCCCTGCTGCGCGCCAATTTTCAGGGCGGCAAAGTTGATCGCCTGCGCGAATGGATGCAGGCCAACGGGGCGGAGAATGCCGAAGTCACTGCCTACTCCGACTCCCGCAACGACCTGCCGCTGCTGGAGTTTGCGCAGGTCGCCGTCGCCGTCGACCCGGACCCGGTGCTGCGTGCAGAGGCGAGGCGGCGTGGCTGGCAGGTCATTTCGCTGCGCGCCTGAGTCATGCGGAATCTCTCGGATCGCGCTAGTGTTTGATCCCGCCATGCGCAAATTACCTGTCACCCCGCCCCGCAGCAGCCCGGCCTCTCCAGCCGAGCCGCAGCGCCTGCGCTTTGCCGCTGAAATCCCCGGCGGTGCGCTGGGGCCGCTGTGGAAGATCAAGATCGAGGCGCTCAGCGAACCCGCTCCGGGCGGTGGCGAACGGCTGCGCCTGCGCGCGCACGTGCAGACCAATCTCGCCAGTGTTGCCAGACCGGCGCTCGCCGCGCTCGGCGCGCGCACCCTGGCGCGCCTGCCCGCCCCCGCCGCGCAGGTGAGTACCGCACTTGCCCCGCTGGCGCAGCAGGCCACCCGCAAGTTCGGGGAGTGGGTGCAGGCGGGCGCTGCGCGTGTGGCACCTCGGCTCAGCCGCTGGACCGCACCGTTGCTGCGCCACGATCTCAATACCTGGGTCGAGCTGCACGCCTCCACCGCACCACTGGTCGAGGGCGCAAAAGCCCTGCTGCCCAACGCCGCCAAACTCTCTCAACTCGGCATTACCCCCGACACCGGCCCCAACGCGCCCGCCATGCAGTCCTGGCAGGGACGCATCGGCGATGAAGCGGCGCAGGTTTCGCTGCTGCGGCTCGACGACCGGCAGTTGCCCGACCATCTGCGTGCCACACTCGGCGGCACTCCGTTTCAGATTGCAGCGGCGGTGGTCAATGTCGTGGGGCGCAAGCCCTGAGGGATGTGGCATCTGCAAAAAGTTTTTGACGACATGCTGCGGCGCGTAGTGTCGGAGCCTGCCAGTTCACCCTGACTTCATCATTTCCCGTTGCCGGAGAACCCCCCGCTTGGCTGCTCCCCTGAGTCGTGACCGCCGCCGCGAGATCTGGGGCCTGTCACTGCCGATCATCGGCGGCATGACCTCGCAGAACATCCTCAATCTGGTCGATGTCGCCTTCGTCGGCCAGTTGGGCCCGGCGGCGCTGGCCGGCGTCGGCTTGTCGAGCTTCATCAATTTTCTGGCGATGGCCGCAGTAACCGGCCTTTCGGTGGCGGTGCAGGCCATCCCCGCCCGGCGCGTCGGCGAAGGGCGGCTCACCGAGGCGGCGATTCCTCTCAACGGCGGCCTGCTGTTGTCGCTGCTGATCGGCGTGCCGCTCAGCGCGGTACTGATCCTGGTCGCGCCTTGGCTCTTCGCCAAGCTCAACCCGGACCCGGCAGTCGCCGCACAGGGCGTGCCCTACCTGCAGATGCGCCTGCTGTCGGTGTTCGCGCTGGGCATGAACTTCAGCTTCCGTGGCTACTGGAGTGCGGTGAAGCGCGCCCACCTCTACATGGGCACGCTGATCTGGATGCACACCCTCAACATCGTACTCAACTACTGCCTGATCTTCGGCAAGTTCGGTCTGCCGGAAATGGGTACGCGCGGTGCCGGGCTGGGCACCACCATCTCGCTGTGCGTCGGCACCGCCACCTATTTCTGGCTGGCACGCAAGCATGCCGGCGATGCGGGATTCTTGAAGCGCCGTCCCTCACGCGCGGAACTCAAGGCGCAGCTCAGACTCGGGGTGCCAGCCATGGCGCAGCAGCTGCTGTTTGCCGGTGGCTTCGTGATGCTGTTCTGGATCATCGGCCAGATCGGCACCGCCGAGCTCGCCGCCGCCAATGTGCTGGTCAACATCACGCTGGTCACCGTGCTGCCCGGCATGGGTTTCGGGCTGGCTGCGGCCACCCTCGCGGCACAGGCGCTCGGACGACGCGACGCCGATGACGCCTATCGCTGGATGTGGGACGTGTTCCGCCAGAGCATTTACCTGCTCACCCCCTTCGCGCTGGCGTTCATCCTCGTTCCCAGCTTCATACTGGCGCCCTTCCTGAAGACGCCCGAGCTGGTCGCGCTTGCCAGGCTGCCGCTGCAACTGGTCGGCATCACCGTCATCGGCGATGCGCTGGGGATGATCCTGATGAATACCCTGCTCGGCGTCGGCGCCACCCGCACCGTGCTGATGGTGGCGGTGGGGATGCAATGGCTGCTGTTCCTGCCGCTGGCCTATCTGCTGGGGCCGGTGTGGGGCTTAGGCCTGAACGCGGTGTGGTTCGCCATGATCGGCTATCGCGGCATCCAGGCCGGTATCTTCACGCTGCTGTGGCGACGGCGCGACTGGGCGGCGATCAGGCTCTAGGAGGCGCTTTTCCCCACGATGGTTCCAGCGGCTCGTCATGTCCGTTTCACAGGGCCCTCCTAGGCTGTGCAGCTCGCTCACTACAGACGATTTTCGCCATGCCCCTCCCTGCCGTTTTACCTTTGCGCCTGCTGGTTCTGCCGCTGCTGGTGAGCCTAGTGGCCTGCGGGGGTTCCTCCGGCGGCACCGCCGCCCTGCCCACACCGGCACCCGAACCAACTCCGAGCCCCGCACCGGTGCCGGTGACCAGGGTGTGCGCGCCCTATACCGGCCCTGCGCTTTCCAGGCTCAAAGCCTACGAAGGCCTGATGCACGAGCATTCCTCGTACTCGGACGGCGATCCCCGGATGATCCCCGCCGACTATTTCCGCATTGCGCAGTCGGCAGGCTATTCGTTTGTCGGCAGCGCCGAGCACTCCGACTCGCTCGACGTCCTGAACTTTATTTCGCTGCATGCCAGCTGCGATATCAGCAATAGCGACTTCGATCCCACTGCTCTCGAGCACTGCTTCCTCAACCCGACCGGCGACAAGCTGGTGAAGTGGGCCTCGACGCTGACGCAGGCACAGGATGCCAGCAGCGATCACTTCCTCGGCATCCGCGGTTTCGAGTGGACGAGCGATGTGTTCGGCCACATCAACGTCTATTTCTCCACCAACTTCACCAACGCCAAAACCGACGGCGGCTATGCCTTGACCATGGACACGTTCTGGGACTGGTTCACCCGCGCTCCGGACAGTCCCGGACCGGGCGGCTCGTTCAGCAGCACCGCCATCAACGGCGGCGCGGGGGTGCCTTTTGGCGGCGGCAATGACGCGCTGGCGCACTTCAACCATCCACACGACAAATGCCAGACCAAGAACGACCCCACCGGCGTCACCACCGGCCTCTGCGACTGGAACGACTATGAGTACGTCCCTGCCGCTGCCGAGCGCATGTTCGGCATGGAGCTCTACAACGATGGCAACCGCGACGACCGCTACCAGAGCTATTACGCCCGGGCGCTGGACAAGGGCTGGCGTCTCTCGCCCATCGGCTCCGAGGACGAGCACTTCGGCCAATACGCCGTGGAACAACGTCCGAAGACCGTGACCCTGGCCGAAAGCCTGAGCGAGGCCGACTTCAAGGCCGCCTGGCTGGCGCGCCGCACCTATGCACTGTCGCCCGGCCAGCACCTACGTGCCAGGCTCACCGCCGATCAGGATCACCCGATGGGCTCGACGCTGACCTGCACCGCGGGCAAGACCGTGCCGATGGATGTCGCGCTGACGCAGAAAGATGGCAGCGCCTTCGCTGGCGAGTACCAGCTGTTCAGCAACGGTGGCGAAATCCTGGCCGTCGTGAGGGGCGGCACGGCGCACTTCGAGCTGCCGGTGCCCGCCATGGGCGAGGCTGCGCGCTGGTACAGCGTGCGCGTGCATGGCGGTGCCGAGAACAAGTCGGTGGCCTATCTGGCACCTGTCTGGGTGATGGCGAAATAGCACTCGTAGTGCTTCCGCCGTACACAAAAACGGAGCCTTTCGGCTCCGTTTTTTCAACCACAGTTGTCCTAGAGGCGTTCGAGGTTTGCACCGCTCACCCGCACGCGGGTGCCGCTGCTGACGCTGCTGGCGTCGGCCACCCGCACGGTGCGGGTAGTGCCGTTGTCCATGCGCACCATCACGTCGAACACGGTGTCGGCGCGGATGTATTTTTCGGCCTGGTTGCCAGCATAGGCACCACCGATGGCGCCCACCACCTTGGCGACATCCGTGCCCTTGCCATCACCCACCTGGTTGCCGGCGGCGATACCGGCAATGGCGCCTGCGACCGCGCCCATGCCGGTGCCCTTGCCCTTCACCTTGATGGCGGTGATCGAACTGATCGTGCCGCAATCCTGGCAGACCGGCGCCGGCGCGGGAGTCGATACCGGACGCGCCTGGGTGTAGGTGCTGGAAGAATTGCCGGAAGCACTGGTGGCAGCCACCTGACGTTCGGCGGCCGCAGCACGTTTCTTGGCGGCAGCAGCATCATGCTCGGCCGCATGGGCACGATCCTGGGCGGACTTGAGCTTGGCGGCAGCGGCGGCCTGCTCGCTGTCGGCCATGGCTTTTTCCTCAGCCAGACGCTTTTCGGCCTCGGCCGTTTCCAGCGCCTTCTGCGCGGCTTCGGCGCGGATGGCGGCTTCCTCGGCTTTCTGGGTGGCTTCGATTAGCTGCTGGGTGGCGACCTCGTTGGCGCTCTCCGGCTTCTGTGAGCAGGAGGCCATCATCACGCCGGCAAGCGCGGCAGCGATCAGGAGCTTTGATTTGGGAAGGATTTCGAGGTTACGCATGGGAGACTCCAATGACAGGGGATTGATGCCTGCGGGATGAACAAGAACAGTGAATTCGGTGACGACGAGGATGCTGCGGCGCGCGGCTGAATCGATTCTGAACCCACTGGCAGGGGCGGCGCCAGCGCCTCGATCAAGGCCATCTACAGTGACTTCGATCACAGGCCGGCAGCGGGGAACGGCCCGCTGATGGCCAGCGTCAGCCCGGCCCGCTGGATGTTGAGGAACAGGGTGCGGCCATCGGCAGCAAAGCAGGCGCCGGCCAGTTCGGAGTCGCTGTAGGGATGGGCGGCAAAGCGGTAGAGCGAGCCGTCGGGCCGCGCCCCGATCAGCCGGCAGCTGCGGCTGGTGTCCTCGCACACCAGCAGATCACCCCAGGGGGCGACGGTGAGATTGTCGGCGTTGGCGAAGATGTCCTCGTCGGTGGATTCGACGAACAGCTCCAGCCTGCCGCCGCCATCGCGGGCGGGCCGGTAGCGGAATACCTGACCGGCCTGCTTCGCACCACCGGCAGTGCAGGTGAAATACGCCTCGTCACGTCCCCACCACAGGCCCTCGCCGCGCCCGAACAGCGCAGCGCCGGCAGCGTGGCCGCGCTGGCGCAGGTCGTCGTCGGGTGAATCCACCCGGTCCAGGCCGATCCAGCGCACTGGCAGCTGCGCGCCGGCTTTCAGTGTCGCCACCTGATCGCTCCAGTTGCGGGTGTCGGCCCTATTGGCATCTCGCAGCGCCAGTGCCTCCAGTCGTCCGCCCTCGGCCAGACGGCCCGGCGTGCGCGGCAGAAAACGGTAGAACAGGCCGTCCGCCCGGTCCTCGGTGAGGTAGACGATGCCGCTCGCAGGGTCGACTGCCGCCGACTCGTGGTTGAAGCGGCCCATGCCCTTCAGCGGCACCGGCGCGACCGGCCCCTTGTGCGCCGCCGGCACCTCGAACACATAGCCGTGATCCCGCGCGTGATCGCCACCCGCGCGGTCGGTAGCTTCCTCGCAACTCAGCCAGCTGCCCCAGGGCGTGGGGCCGCCGGAGCAATTGCGCTCGGTACCGGCGAGGCTCAGGTATTCCTGTTCGACCCGGCCATTCGCCGGGTTGTAGACCAGCGTGGTGGTGCCGCCAAAGCTGGGCGCATCGCCGCCCGCGTCGTAGAGCGCGCCGACCGACAACTGCTTGCCGAGGCGGGTGTTGTGCTCACCGAATGCCGTGCCGCGCTTCGCGCCCTGCCTTGCATCCAGCTCGTGGTTGCGCACCAGCCGCACCCGGCCGTCCGCTGCCGTGAACGCTGCCATGCCGTCGGCGCAGCCCGGCAGCAGCAGGCCATCGCTCATCTCGCTGCCGGCACGGGAAATCACCCGATGGCTGAACCCGGCGGGCAGATCGAGCACGCCTTCTGGATCGGGGATCAGCGCACCGAAGTCGGTGCCGACAACGGTCGGGGTTGCCGCTGCGGCGCTCGCCGCACGCAGGCCGATGAAAGCGGCAGCGATACTGCCGGCGCTGTCGACGAGAAAACGGCGGCGGCTGATCTCCATGAGCAACTCCCTGCGGTATCGCTATCCGTGGCTGCCGACCACATGGCTGCGGGTGTCGAGAAACTTCACCTCGGGGAAACGCTCCTGCGCCATCGCCAGATTCACCGCCGACGAGGCCAGATACACCAGCGTGCCGTAGTGGTCGCGCGCCATGCGCAGCTCGTTCTTGTCGATGAACTCGCTGAACTTCTTCTCATCCGCGCACTGCACCCACCGCGCACAATGGACATTGATCGGCTCGAAGGCCGATGCGACGCTGTACTCGTCCTGCAGGCGGTACTGCACCACGTCGAACTGCAGGGTGCCAATCGCGCCCAGGATGATGTCGTTGTTGCTGATCGGGCGATAAACCTGGGTCGCGCCCTCTTCGCAGAGCTGGTCCAGCCCCTTGTTGAGCTGCTTGGCCTTGAGCGGGTCTTTCAGGATCACCCGGCGGAACAGATCCGGTGCGAAGGTGGGGATGCCGGTGAAGCGCAGCATCTCGCCCTCGCTGAAACTGTCGCCGATCGCGATGGTGCCGTGGTTGTGCAGGCCGATGATGTCGCCAGGGAAAGCCTCTTCCACCGTCTCGCGGTCTGCGGCCATGAAAGTGAGTGCATTGCTGACCCGCACCGGGCCGTTGAGCCGCACCGAGTGCAGCAGCATGCCCTTCTTGTAGACCCCGCTGCAGACCCGCAGAAACGCCACGCGGTCGCGGTGCTTGGGGTCCATGTTGGCCTGGATCTTGAACACGAAGCCGGTGAACTTGTCGTGCAGCGGCAACACCTCGCGCTCGATGCCATTGAACTCGGCGCTACGGGCTTGTGGCGGCGGCGCCCAGTCGGTGAAGCCATTCAGCAGCTCGCGCACGCCGAAGTTGTTGATGGCCGCGCCGAAGAACACCGGCGTCTGCCTGGCGGCGCGATAAGCCTCGAGATCGAAGCCATTGCCGGCCATCGACACCAGATCGATCTCGTCGAGCAGGGTCTTGTAGGGGGCGCCGAAACGCTCCTCCAGTCCCGGAGCGCGCAGGCCATCGATGGTCTCGATCTCGCTGACGCGATGCTTCTCGCCGCTGTAGAGATAGAAGCGATCTTCGAGCAGGTGATAGACGCCCTTGAAGTCGCGGCCCATGCCCAGCGGCCAGGTGATGGGCACACAATTAAGGCCCAGCACCTTCTCCACCTCGTCGAGCAGTTCGAGCGGCGCGCGGCCCTCGCGGTCGAGCTTGTTGATGAAAGTGATGATCGGCGTGTCGCGCAGGCGACAGACCTCCATCAGCTTGATGGTGCGGGTCTCCACCCCCTTGGCGGCGTCGATCACCATCAGGGCGGAGTCGACGGCGGTGAGGGTGCGGTAGGTGTCTTCGCTGAAGTCCTCGTGGCCCGGCGTGTCGAGCAGGTTCACCACCTTGCCGTTGTAGGGAAACTGCATGACCGAGGTGGTGATGGAAATCCCCCGCTGCTGCTCCAGCGCCATCCAGTCACTGGTGGCGTGGCGCGTCGCCTTGCGGCCCTTGACGGTGCCGGCCAGCTGGATCGCGCCGCCGAACAGCAGCAGTTTTTCGGTGAGCGTGGTCTTGCCGGCATCAGGGTGGCTGATGATGGCGAAAGTGCGCCTTAGCTCGGCTTGCTCGGCAATACGTTGCAGCAGGGACATGACCCGAATCACAGAAATTAAAGAGGCCGCGCATTGTAGGGAGCACGATGAATCCGCGCTGCGGCGTGCGGCCGATCAGTAGCGCCGGGTACCGACCACCACATCCCTCGCACGCAAGCCCAGCAGCATCTGGTGACCGGCGGCGATGATGCTTTCAGGCGCAGCCGCCAGTTCGCCGGCGATCTGCATGAGGTGCTCGCGGCCGGTGGCCGCCGGTGCAGCTTCGATCAGCTCCAGCAGGCGCGCCGTTACGGCGTTGATCTCGGTGAACCTCACCTCGTCCTGGCGAGTGCGGTACACCACCAGGTAGGTCGGCGTCGGGCCCGGCGCATCGGGCTGGAAATCCGGGCCGATGCGATGCACGGGGTAATCGTAGGCTAGCGGCCAGGCCAGCGGCGAGATCAGCGGCGCGCCGTCGAGCAGGTCGCCGTTGGGATCGGCCCGCGACGCGGCGCCCGGCGCCGGCGTCGGCTCATCCTCGGCAATCGACAGCGCCAGCTCCACCCATTCGTAATGCGCCAGATCCTGCAGGAATGGCGGATCACCTGGCACCGCGCCGCGCTCGTCATCGAGATAGCGCAGAAACTCCTGGGCAAGGCCGCGGAACAGCGGGTCGGTGCTCTGGTGACGCGCATAGAAGTCGCGCACCATCGCGTGCCACCGGGTCGCGTCGAGGATCTGCCGCAGCACCGGAAACGCGGTGGCGAGAAATCCCTCGATGTTGTTGTAGAACAGCTCGCGGTAAATCTTCAGGCGGCGGTCTTCGATACCAACTGGTGCAGGCGCGTGTTCGGGATCGCGCAGGTGCGCGGTGAGCCGCGTCTGCAGCGTCTGGAATTCAAGCATTGGCAGCCTGATGGAACTGCGGCGCATGCGCGGCCTGCAGGCGGTTGATGGCGTCGATCTCCTGCATCAGTTCGGCCACCGGCGGAATGTTGAAGTCGCGTTCCAGCAGGGTCGGTACCGGCCCGATGCGCGCGTAGGCGGCATCGAGCAGGGCCCAGGCGGCCTCGCCGACATCGGCGCCATGGGTATCCACCCGCAAATCTTCCGCCTCGCAGTAGTGCCCGGCAATATGAATGTAGCGCACCCGCTGCAGCGGCAGCGCATCGAGAAAAGCGAGCGCGTCATAGCGGTGATTGATGCTGTTGACGACGATGTTGTTGACGTCCAGCAGCAGGTCGCAATCGGCACGTTCAATCACTGCGCGGATGAACTCTGCCTCAGTCAGGTCAGTTGCCAGCGGCGCGTAATAGCTCGCGTTTTCGAGCGCGATGCGCCGTTCCAGGATGTCCTGCACGCGCCTGACGCGCGCAGCAACGTATTCGACCGCCTCCGAGGTGAACGGGATCGGCATCAGATCGTACAGATGGCCGTCGTCGGAGCAGAAAGTGAGATGTTCAGTGTAGTCCCGGATGCCATGGGCATCGAGGAAGGTTTTCAGTTGACGGACGAAGTTTTCGTCCAGTTCGCCGGGCGAGCCGATGGACAGCGACAGGCCGTGGGTGACGAAGGGAAACCGCTCGGTGTACTGCCGGAACTGGCGGGCGAACTTGCCGCCGAGGCGCATCCAGTTTTCAGGGGCCACTTCGAAAAAACCGATCCCGCTACCGGGACTGGCTTGGGTCTCTGCAAACGACCCCAGCATGGATCGCCTGAGACCAAGACCCGCACCCTGGACATGCGGCGTGACTGCTGCCGGACCATGCGCCAAAGTGCGGGTTTTCATGCGGTGCAGAAGACTTTACTTGGCCTTCTTGTCAGCGCCGCACTTGGCTTCGCCGCACTTGTGCTCGGCAGCCGCTTTCTTGTCGGCACCGCACTTGGCTTCACCGGCCTTGTCAGCGCCGCATTTGGCTTCGCCGGCCTTGTGGGCCTTGTCGGCGCCGCAATGGGCTTCAGCGGCTTTCTTGTCGGCGCCGCATTTGGCTTCGCCGGTTTTCTTGTCGGCACCGCACTTGGCTTCGCCGGTCTTCTTGTCGGCGCCGCACTTGGCATCGCCGGCCTTGTCGCCGATGCTGGCAACCATGTAGCCGCCGGCAAGGTCCTGCGCGGCGAAGGCGGTGCCGGCGCCGGTGAGGGCAAAGGCGGCGGTGAGGGCAACAATGAGGGGCTTCTTGGAATGACGCATGGGGTGTCTCCTGGAGTAATGCCCGAAATGGGCGGTTGTGAAATCGATCTCTTTGGGTTTCGCGCGTGGCGCCTGCTGCATTGGCCTTTACGCCGCCAGCTGCTTGCCGGATGCGACCATCTGGCGGCTGAAGCGTTCCCCGATCCAGTAATCCAGGCTGACATAACGACCGCCGCCATAGAAGAACAAGACCAGCAACATGACGAAATAAGTCACCGCGAATTCGATGCCGTTGTTGAGGATGGCGAGCGAACCATATTCGGTCAGCCAGTCATAGTCGCCATGCTCCATCAGGATCTGCTTGGCCTTGGCCAGGCGTTCGACGGCAGCCGAGGTGCGCTCGGTCGCGAACGGGCCCATGCCCTCGGCAATCGCCAGCCAGCCGTTGTGCCAGTGCACGGTGGTCATCGCCACGATCATTGTCGCCATCAGCGGCACGCAGGCCCAGCGCACGCCCAGGCCCAGCACCAGCAGCAGCGCACCGGCCAGTTCCGAGGCAGTGGCAAGCGCGGCCAGCGCGGCTGGAAATGGCAGCCCCAGACCCCAGTCCTTGTCACCGAACCATTCCACCGTGCTGGAGAAGGCCATCAGCTTGTTCCAGCCCGCCATCCAGAAGATCGGCGCCAGATAGGCTCGCAGCAGCAGCGGCGCCAGCCAGTCGACCACCCGGGTGGCGTCGAGGCGGCATTGCAGCGTGGTGAGCAGGGGGACAAACGACATGGTCAGGCATCTGGTTTTCGATGCCGCCATACTAGGTTCGATCCCGCCAGGAAACCGGTCGCTGCCGTCCAGATTTCATGTCCGAAACACTCGACCTGTTCGCGCGCAATCCCGCCGAAGCCGTTCTGCAAAGCCTGCTCAAGGCCTACCAGCTGCATGCGCGCGTCACCGACCGTTTTGAAGCCTGCGGCCACTGGAACGAGCCGGCGCCGGACGCCCCGTTTGCCTGGTTCCACGTGGTCGAGCAGGGCATTTGCTACATCCGCAGCTCCAGCCTGACCGCGCCGCTGCGCATGGCGCCGGGCGACCTGGTGGTGTTCCCCGGCGGAGCCGCCCACCACCTGTGCAGCGCCCCCACGCCCGAGGAAGAAACCCCCGATGCCAGGGTCGTGATGATCTGCGGCGAGTTCCATTTTGACGGCCCCGCCGCCTCGGCCCTGATGCGCGCCCTGCCGGCCGCAATCACCGTCCGTGCCGATGCCGACGGCGGCCGGCTCGGCGCACTTGCAGCAGTCCTCCGCGGTGAGGCCGAAACCCAGTCGTTCGGCAGCCGCGCCGTGCTCGACAAGCTCTCCGACGCCCTGTTCGTGATCGCCCTGCGCGATCACCTGCGCCACTCGCCGCCCGGCAACGGCCTGCTCGCCGCACTTTCCGATCCGCGCCTGTCGGCCGCGCTCGCCGCCATCCACGACCAGCCCGGCAGCGACTGGACAGTGCAGACGCTGGCCGACAAGGCGCTGCTTTCCCGCGCCGCCTTCGCGCAGCGTTTCAACGAGCTGCTGGGCGAGCCGCCGATGCGCTACCTGCTGCGCTGGCGGATGACCACGGCGCTGGTCCGGCTGCGCGAAGGCCGCTGCTCGGTGGCGCAGGTGGCTGGCGATCTCGGCTTCGAGACCGAAGCCGCCTTCCGCCGCGCCTTCAAGCGCATTCACGGATTCGGCCCCGGCCTGGCAAGACGCGAGGCGCGCCGGACGCCGTAAAATCGAAGCCCCCTTGTTAAAGGGCCTTTAGCTCAATTGGTTAGAGCAGAGAACTCATAATTCTTTGGTTGCCGGTTCAAGTCCGGCAGGGCCCACCATTTTTCGCCATGGCTCCGGCGGTTTGTGCAGGTAACGAAAGTTTGAAACATCGTTTCAAACTTTCATGGTTTTCGAAGAACCATTGAACCAAGGCCAGCGCTTGGCTCGCTTGAGACGAGATTTCGGAGCGGCGAATTTCCCGAGGACCGCCGCTTCCCAGTCCAACTAAGCCGCTAGAGCCCTTAAGGCACTCGATCCCACGACCGCGCGATCGCGACGCGCCGAGCAAACTCCGCAGAGCTCGAACCTTCATGGCGAAGAAACTTTGACTGTTGGCAGCGCCAGCGCGTCAAGAGGTTTTTGTCACTGCCTTCGCGACTCGCGTCAAGTCTCTCAGGGACCTTCAGCATTCGCGACACCCTGGCTCACAGCGAAGTGCAGCACGAAGTCGACGCCGCAGCATCAAATAGCGAAATGGACTTGCCCCGTTCCCGCGGACGGTTTTGGATTTGATTCTCAAGCGGTGGCTTGATCCTCTTCGGACATCTTCATCTCGGCAGGCGGTGGTTGGCAATCGGGTGTCGGGTTTCTC
>JBKJJE010000063.1:0-10372 GCA_046598075.1 Stagnimonas sp. | reverse complement strand
CGAGTGTAAGCAATCGTGTCTACACTTGTCTACCAAGTTTCCGGACGGAATTCCCATGCCTGCCTACAAAGCACCCCTGCGCGACAAGCGTTTCCTGATGAACGAAGTGTTCGATTTCCAGGCCCATTACGCGGGTCTCGCCAACGGCAAGGACGCGGACAAGGACACGGTCGATGCCATCCTCGAGGCCTGCGCGCAGTTCTGCGAGCAGACGCTGTCACCGCTGAACCTGAGCGGTGACGAGGAAGGCTGCCATCTGAAGGACGGCAAGGTCACCACGCCGAAGGGCTTCAAGGAGGCTTACGCCGAGTTCGTCGCCGGCGGCTGGCAGGGCTTGAGCCATCCCACCGAATACGGCGGCCAGGGCCTGCCGATGAGCCTCGGTCTGGTCAAGAGCGAGATGATGGGCACCGCCAACTGGTCGTTCACCATGTATCCCGGCCTCTCACTGGGCGCGATGAACACCATCATGCAGCACGCCAGTGAAGCGCTGAAAAACCTCTACATGCCGCCGCTCACCGAAGGCCGCTGGATGGGCACCATGTGCCTCACCGAGCCGCAGTGCGGCACCGATCTGGGCCAGGTAAAGACCAAGGCCGAGGCCAATGCCGACGGCAGCTACAGCGTCACCGGCACCAAGATTTTCATCAGCTCGGGCGACCACGACCTGACCGAGAACATCATCCACATCGTGCTGGCGCGCCTGCCCGATGCGCCGCCCGGCACGCGTGGCATTTCGCTGTTCATCATCCCGAAGATGAAGGTCGCGAAAGACGGCTCGCTCAACGGCAGCAACAACGTTGTTTGCTCGTCGCTCGAACACAAGATGGGCATCAAGGCTTCAGCCACCGCCGTCATCAACTTCGAAGGCAGCACCGCGTATCTGATCGCCGAACCGAACAAGGGTCTGGAGGCGATGTTCACGTTCATGAACACCGCCCGCCTCGGCACCGCCGTGCAGGGTGTGGCGCATGCCGAGCTGTCGTTCCAGGGCGCGCTCGCCTATGCCAAGGAACGTCGCTCGATGCGCGCCCTCAGCGGCAAGAAGGAGCCCGAGAAAGTGGCCGACGCGATCATCCACCACGCCGACGTGCGCCGCATGCTGCTGACGCAGAAAGCCGTCGCTGAAGGCGGCCGCGCGATGCTGTATTTCTCGGCGCAGTACGCCGATCACATGGTCAACGGCATCATTGAAAACGACCAGGCCAAGTACAAGCTGTGGGACGACAAGCTCGGCTTCTTCACGCCCATCCTCAAAGGCTTTTTGACTGAGATGGGTCTTGAAGCCGCCAACCACGGCATGCAGGTGTTCGGCGGCCACGGCTACATCAAGGAACACGGCATGGAGCAGATCGCCCGTGACGCCCGCATCGCGACGCTCTATGAGGGCACCACCGGCATCCAGGCGCTGGACCTCCTGGGTCGCAAGGTGCTGCTCAATACGCGTGGCAAGTGCGTGCGCGAGTTCACGGGGTTGATCGCCAGCTTTGCGATGAACAACCTGCGCGATGCGCGCCTGCGCCCCTACGCCACCACCCTCGCCCGCTATGCTGCCGAGTGGAACGTGTTGACCATGCGCATCATGCTCAGCGCCCGCAAGGATCGTGACGTGGTGAGTGCCGCCAGCCATCACTTCCTGATGTATTCCGGCTACGTGATGATGGCCTACTTCTGGGCGCTGCAGGCCTCGATCGCCAGCGAGAAGCTGAAGACCGGTGGCACCGAGAGCAGGGAGTTCTACAAGGCCAAGCTCGCCACCGCACGCTTCTACTTCGACCATCTGCTACCGCGCGCCAAGGGCCACGCCAGCTCGATGGTGAAGCCCAGCAAGTCGCTCACCAAACTGCCGATCGACCACTTCGCCTTCAACTGAGCCGTATCACGCACACCAGCCCCTCGCCGCCCGCGCGCCGAGGGGCTTTTTCATGCTCCGCGGATTTGGCACCCGCAAGTCGGCAGCTGCCAGCTACCATCAGCCCTCCTGACGCTCTGGAGCGCGCGATGACCCTGTTCAAAACCACCCTCGCTGTCTTGGCCGCCACCGTACTGCTGCCGGTGCAGGCCGCCACGGTGATCGACTGCGGACAGTTGCTGGATGTGAAGGCCGGCGTGCTGAGGAACAGCGTGCGGGTGGTGGTGGAGGGCAGCAGATTCACCGTGGTGGCGGCCGATGCCGCCGTGCCAGTCGATGCTAGGCGCATCGACCTCAGGCAGGCCACCTGCCTGCCGGGGCTGATCGACATGCACGTGCACCTCACCCACGAAACCGCGAAGCAGGCCGACAGCTTTCGCGATGCGCTGTCGCTGAATCCGGCAGACAGCGCCTACCGCTCGGTGGCCTATGCCGAGCGCACCCTGATGGCGGGCTTCACCACCGTGCGCGACCTGGGCGCCAGCGATGGCCTGAACGTGGCCCTGAAACGCGCGATTGCCGCCGGGCACCTGTCGGGCCCCAGGATGTTCACTGCCGGCAAGTCGATTGCCACCACCGGCGGCCACGCCGACCCCAGCAACAACCTCTCGCAACAGCTGGCTGCGGGCATCGGCACGCCGGGGCCGATGCAGGGCGTAATCAACGGCCCCGACGAAGCCGCCGAGGCCGTGCGCGCGCGCTACAAGGAGGGTGCCGACCTGATCAAGATCACTGCCACCGGCGGCGTGCTGTCGCAGGCATCCAGCGGCCAGAACGCGCAGTTCACCGAGGCCGAGATCAGGGCGATCACCACCACAGCCCGGGACTACGGCTTTCGCGTCGCGGCCCATGCGCACGGCCTGGAGGGCATCAAGCGCGCGCTGCGCGGCGGGGTGGATTCCATCGAGCACGGCACCTACATGGATGACGAGGCGATGAGCCTGTTCAAGAAGATGGGTGCCTGGTACGTGCCGACCATTTCCGCCGGCCGCTTCGTCGCCGACAAGTCGAAGGAGCCCGATTACTACTCGCCACTGGTGCGTCCAAAGGCCGCAGCCATCGGCCCGCTGATCCAGTCCACTTTTGGCCGCGCCTACAAGGCGGGCGTGAAGATCGCCTTCGGCACCGATGCCGGAGTGTTCCCGCACGGCGACAACGCCAGGGAGTTCGCCTACATGGTGGAAGCCGGCATGCCGCCGCTGGAAGCCATCCGCAGCGCGACGCTGAATGCGGCGGAGTTGCTCGACCAGGCGCAGACCCTGGGCCGCATCGAACCCGGCTTCAGCGCCGACCTGGTGGCAGTGATCGGCAATCCGCTGGCCGACATCGGCACGCTGCAGAAAATGGCCTTCGTGATGAAGGACGGCGTGGTCTACCGGCAGCCTTGATGCTCATCGCCGCCCAGGCGGTGCTGTTGCTGCACCTGGCCTTCGTGCTGTTTGCGGCGCTGGGCAGCTTTGCGGTGGTGTGGCGACCGCGCATCGCCTGGCTGCATCTGCCGGCGCTGGCCTGGGGGCTGTGGATCGAACTCAGCCATGGCTTCTGCCCGCTCACCACGCTGGAAAACCATCTGCTGCAGGCGGCGGGTGCACCCGGCTACGGCGGCGGATGCATCGAGCATTACCTGCTGCCGCTGCTGTATCCGCCCGGCCTGCTGCCGGCGCACCAATATGCGCTGGCGGCGGCACTGGCGGCAATCAATCTGCTCGGCTACGGTCTGGCTCTGTACAAATTCCAGCGCCGGAGCCCGCATGTCTGATGCCATTCTCGATCTCATCCCCGGCCGCGGCCGCGATCTCGGTGGTTTCAGCGTGCGGCGGGTGCTGCCCATCGGGCATCGCAAGACGGTCGGCCCCTTCATCTTTTTCGATCACCTCGGACCCACCGTGCTGGCCGCCGGCACCGGCATGGATGTGCGCCCGCATCCGCATATTGGTCTCGCCACCGTCACCTACCTGTTCGAGGGCCGCATCCGCCATCGCGACAGCCTGGGCTCGGTGCAGGACATCGAAGCACTGGCCGTGAACTGGATGACGGCAGGCCGCGGCATCGTGCACAGCGAGCGCAGCACGCCGGAAGACCGCCTGGGTCCGCTGCCGATGCACGGCATCCAGTCCTGGCTGGCATTGCCGCAGGCCGATGCCGAGTGCGCGCCCGCCTTCGTGCATCACCCGGCGCAGACACTACCGCAGTGGCGGCAAGGGGCTGCAACGCTGCGGCTGATCGCCGGCACCGCCTATGGCCGGGAGTCACCAGTGGCGGTCGCCTCGCCGACTTTCTACCTGCATGTGCAATGGGCCGGCGCCGATACGCTGGCGCTGCCATTGCCGGACGAGCATGCCGAACGCGCGGTCTACGTCGTGCTGGGTGCGGTGGTCATCGGCGGCACCCGTATCGAGGCAGGCACCATGGCGGTGCTTGGTGCCGGCGCGACCAGCCTCGATGCCGATGCAGGCACGCTGGCGATGCTGCTGGGCGGCGCTCCGCTGGACGGCTCGCGCGAAATCTGGTGGAACTTCGTCGCCAGCAGCGAGGCGCGCATCGAGCAGGCCAGGCGCGATTGGCTGGATCAGCGTTTCGCCAGCGTGCCGGGCGAGACCGAGCGCATTCCGCTGCCAAAATCCTGAATCAAAAAGGCCCCGCAGTGCGGGGCCTTTGCAAACACTCAGGGCTTGGGCTGAGGCACCGTCCGCAAGTACGGCTTGATGGTCTTGAAGCCGTTGGGGAACAGCTTCCTGGCTTCCTCGTCCTTCACGCTCGGCACGATGATCACGTCCTCGCCATTCTTCCAGTTCACCGGGGTTGCCACCTTGTAGCCGTCGGTGAGCTGCAGGCTGTCGATGACGCGCAGGATCTCGTCGAAGTTGCGGCCGGTAGAAGCCGGATAAGTGAGTGAAAGACGCAGCTTCTTGTTGGGGTCGATCACGAACACGCTGCGCACCGTGAAGGTGTCGGAGGCATTGGGGTGGATCATGTCGTAGAGGTTGGCGACTTTCTTGTCTGGGTCGGCAATCAGCGGAAAGTTGAGCGCGGCACCCTGGGTCTCCTCGATGTCCCTGGCCCAGCCGTGATGGTCTTCGAGCTTGTCCACCGACAGCCCGATGGCCTTGACATTGCGCCTGGCAAACTCCGGCCTCAGCTTGGCGGTGTAGCCCAGCTCGGTGGTGCACACCGGGGTGTAGTTCTTGGGGTGGCTGAACAGCACCACCCAGCTGCTGCCGGCCCACTGATGGAAATGGATCGGGCCTTCAGTGGTCTCGGCTTCAAAGTCGGGGACTATATCGCCCAGTCTCAGGGTCATGGCTTGTCCTTTGGGGTGGTTCCGGGGGAGGTCAGACTGCGCTTCAGGCAGGCGCTCGGCAAGGCGGAAATAGACCGCCTGCCGAAAAGCTAGAACGGCAGGTAGCTCGGCTCGCGGGTGTAGTGCAGGTAGCCGAGGCTCGCACCCGCCCTCAAGCCCACGCCAGTGCGGATCGGCGCCAGGGTGACGTCGCCGGTGCGCTGGTAGTTGAGACCGAAGCCGGCGACCACGTAGAGACTGCCGTCAACCCCGGGGAAACGCTGGAACAGCTGCTCGGTTTTCCGCAGGTTGTAGACCAGCGTGAACACCTTGCTGGCGTTGCCGCCGAAATCGAAGCCGATAGAGGGCCCCTGCCAGAACACCGGCCCACGGCCGCCGCCCTTGTATTGCAGATAGCCCTGGCCGTAGCGCAGGCCGACGACGAAGGCGCCAGCGCCTTCCTCACCCTGGATATAGGCCACCGGCTCGCCGTATTCCGAAAAGGCTCTTTCGATCAGCCCGGCGAACTCGGCTGTGGTGCCGCCGAAGAAGGATTTGGCGGACGCCAGAATCTCGTCGCGGGTGTAGGTCTGTTTCTCGGGCGGTGCCTCAGGCACCGAGGCCGGTGGGGTGTCGGAACGGGCGCGTTCGGACACCGTCTCGCCGCTGGCCGGCGCGGTTTCGGTGCCGGGGATGGTCGTGCAACTGGCGGCGAGGAGCACAGCCGCCAGCGCGGTGATTTTGAACAGGTGCATGAGCAGGACGACCGTTACGAATGAACGAAGAGTTTAGTGGCGCCCGAGGTCGCACGCCGCATCGTTCAGAAAAAGCCTCAGACCGGTTCGAGTGCCGCCATCTTTTCGCGCCCCTCGATATCGAACTGGATGCCATCGTCGCCCAGCCGCACGTAGACCTTGCCGCCGTTGGCAAGCTTGCCGAACAGCAGCTCCTCGGCGAGCGGCCGCTTGATCTGCTCCTGAATGACGCGTGCCATCGGCCGCGCACCCATCTTCGGGTCGTAGCCCTTGTCGGCGAGCCAGAGCTTGGCGGCTTCGTCGATTTCCAGCAGCACGCCCTTGGCGGCGAGCTGACCTTCGAGCTGGATCAGGAACTTCTCGACCACCCGCACCACCTGCTCCCTGCCCAGGCTGGCGAACGGGATGACCGCATCGAGACGGTTGCGGAACTCCGGCGTGAAGCCTTTCTTGATCGCCTCCAGTGCATCCGGGGCGTGATCCTGCTCGACGAAGCCCATGGTGCTGCGGGCGGCATCGAACGCCCCCATGTTGGTAGTCATCACCAGGATGACATTGCGGAAATCGACATGACGACCGTTGTTGTCGGTCAGCGTGCCGTGGTCCATCACCTGCAGCAGCAGGTTAAAGACGTCGGGGTGCGCTTTCTCGACCTCATCGAGCAGCACGATGCTGTGCGGCTGCTTGAGCACGGCGTCGGTGAGCAGACCGCCTTGGTCGAAGCCGACATAGCCGGGCGGCGCGCCAATCAGCCGGCTGACCGTGTGGCGCTCCATGTACTCGCTCATGTCGAAGCGCACCAGCTCGATGCCGAGGCTGTTGGCGAGCTGCTTGGTGACTTCGGTCTTGCCCACACCGGTGGGGCCGGCGAGCAGGAAGGCGCCGATCGGCTTGTCGGGATTGCCGAGGCCGGAGCGGGCCAGCTTGATGCTGGATGCGAGCATCTCGATGGCCTTGTCCTGGCCGAAGATGGTCAGCTTCAGGTCGCGTTCGAGCGTCGCCAGCTTGTCGCGGTCGTTGGTGGACACCGCCTTGGGCGGGATGCGCGCGATCTTCGCCACCGTCTCCTCGATGTCGCGCACCTGCACGGTCTTGCGGCGCCGGTTCTCCGGCAGCAGGCGCAGGCGGGCGGCAGCCTCGTCGATCACGTCGATGGCCTTGTCGGGCAGCTGGCGGTCGGTGATGTGGCGGGCGGCGAGTTCCACGGCGGACTTGATGGCGCCGCTGGTGTAGTGCACCTGGTGGTGCTCCTCGAAGCGGGTCTTGAGGCCTTCAAGAATCTTGATGGTGTCTTCCACCGACGGTTCGGTGACGTCGATTTTCTGGAAGCGCCGCGCCAGCGCGCGATCCTTCTCGAACACGCCGCGATATTCCTGGTAGGTGGTCGAGCCGATGCACTTGATCTCGCCGGTGGCGAGCATGGGCTTGAGCAGATTGCTGGCGTCCATCACCCCGCCGCTGGCAGAACCGGCACCGATGATCATGTGGATCTCGTCGATGAAGACTACCGCGCCCGGCGTCTTCACCAGTTCGTTGATGACCGCCTTGAAGCGCTTCTCGAAGTCGCCACGATACTTGGTGCCGGCAATCAACGCGCCCAGATCGAGCGAGTAGATCACCGCGTTCTTGAGCAGCTCCGGCACCCGGTTTTCGGTGATAAGCCAGGCCAGACCTTCGGCAATCGCGGTCTTGCCGACGCCGGCTTCGCCGACCAGCAGCGGGTTGTTCTTGCGGCGACGGCAGAGCGTCTGCATCACCCGCTCGATCTCGTGATCACGGCCGATCAGGGGGTCGATCTTGCCGAGTTTGGCGCGCTCGTTGAGGTTGATCGCGAACTGCTTGAGTGCGGATTCCTTGCCTTCGCCTTTTTCGCCGGCATCGTCCTTGTCTTCGCTGGCCTCGTTCTCCTGCGGCACCTTGCTGCCGCCGTTCTTGGCGATGCCGTGGCTGATGTAATTGACGATGTCGAGGCGCGACACACCCTGCTCGCCGAGCAGGAACACCGCCTGGGTGTCTTTTTCCGCAAAGATTGCCACCAGCACGTTGAGGGTGGTGACCTGCTTCTTGCCAGAGGCCTGCACGTTGTAGATCGCCCGCTGCAGCACCCGCTGGAAGCTCAGTGTCGGCTGGGTGTCGATGGAGCCGACCTGCTCCTTGTTGGCGTGCAGGTTGTTGGTGAGGTACTCGCGCAGCGCGATCTCGAGTTTCTGCAGGTCGGCCCCGGCGGCATTGAGCACTTCCGAGACATTGACATCCGACACAAGCGCCAGCAGCAGGTGCTCGACGGTGAGCAGCTCATGGCCCTCCATGCGCGCCTGCACAAAGGCGGCATCCAGGGCTTTTTGCAGTTCTTCAGCGAGCATCAGGCTTTCTCCAGAACAGTCAGTAACGGGTGTTGATTCTTGCGGGCGAAGGCATTGGCCTGCGCCGTCTTGGTTTCTGCAATCTCAGCCGGGTAGATGCCTGCCGTGGCACGGCCCTGCTGATGTACCGCCAACATGATCTGCACCGCTTTTTCCCGCGAGTGCCCGAAAAACTGCTGCAAGACCTGCACCACAAACTCCATCGGGGTGAAATCGTCATTCAGCATCACCACCTTGAACTGCGGGGGCAGCTGCAACTTAGGCTTGGCAGGAGCGACTGCAAGCCCGGTGCCACGGCAACGGTCATCATCGTTTTCGGGTGGGTTTTTCGGCGAACTCATGGATTCAATATAGCGCGGTGGCGACGCTTCTCAAGACGGCCCGATGAATGAGTTGCTTGGCCGGGGCGGGCGGCGATAAAACCGGTGTTGAAGGGTCTTCCACAGACCGTCACGGCCGCATAATGTTCTGACACCTCTTTGCTGGCGGCCATGGCTCTCTCGACCGAAACACTGACGCTGCCGCCCGCGGGGCCTGGCACCGAGCGCCGTCTGACCGTGCTGCGCTTTACCGGCGGCCGGCCGGGGCCGAAGGCCTACGTGCAGGCCGCCGTGCACGCCGATGAGGTGCCGGCCCTGCTGGTGGCGCAACACCTGCGCGAGAAGCTGACGGCGCTGGATGCGGCAGGCAAGCTCCGCGGCGAGATCATCTTGGTGCCGTACGCCAATCCGATCGGGCTGACGCAGTTCCTGCAGGGCTGGCATTTGGGCCGCTACGAGCTGGATAGCGGTGCCAACTTCAACCGCGGCTATCCTGACCTGTTCGAGCCGGTGGCCGCTGCCGTCGCCAGCCAGCTGGGAGCGGATGCCGCCGTCAACGTCGCGCTGATCCGCAGCGCCCTGCGTGCCGCCCTGCCCGATACCCGGCCCGCCAGCGAGAACGCTGCGCTCAAGCAGTACCTGTACGCCTTGAGCTGCGACGCCGATGTGGTGCTCGATCTGCACTGCGATTACGAGGCGACGATGCACCTCTACATCGGCACGCCGCTGTGGCCGGCAGCGGCTGATCTCGCCGCCTGCCTGCACAGCCCGGTCAATCTGCTGGCCCACGATTCCGGTGGCGAGGCCTTCGATGAGGCCAACAGCCGACTCTGGTGGCGACTGGCCGCGCGGTTTCCGCAGCACCCCATTCCGCCCGCCTGCTGTGCGGCAACGGTCGAGCTGCGCGGAGATCGCGATGTCGATGACGCGCTCGCCAGCCAGGACGCCGATGGCCTGATCAGCTTCCTGGCCGGACGCGGCCTTGTCGCGGATGCGCCGCCGCCGTCGCGGCCCGCCATGCCGCCACAGGCCACCCTGCTGGAAGCGGTGGACTCGCTCGGCGCCAGCCATCCCGGGGTATTGGTATGGTCGGTGAAACTCGGCAGCGAAGTGGTGCGCGGCCAGTTGCTGGGCCAGCTGGTCGATCCAGAAACCGGCGCCCGCCATCCGATCACCGCCCGCACCGACGGCCTGTTCTTCGCCGCCCGAGGCCATCGCTGGGTGCGGCCTGGCCAGTGGATCGCCAAGATCGCGGGTCGCGAAAAGCTTGACTGGCGCAAGTCCGGCGCATTGCTTTCCAGCTGACGGGACCGACATGAGAATCAGACAATGAACAGCTTGCTGGAGATGGCGGTGCCCTGGTGGATGTTCGTAGTGCGGGCTTTCGTGGTGTACGCGTTTCTGCTGCTGCTGCTGCGCATCACCGGCAAGCGGCAGGTGGGCCAGCTGGCGCCGTTTGATCTGGTGCTGCTGCTGGTGCTCAGCAATGCCGTGCAGAACTCGATGAATGCCGGCGACAACTCGCTGGTCGGCGGCCTGATTTCAGCGGCGTCGCTGGTGGCGCTCAACTATGGCGTGGGATTTCTCACCAGCCGCAGCAGCCACATCGAACGGCTGGTGGATGGTCAGCCCGAGGTACTGATTCGCGACGGCAAGCTGTTCACCCAGGTAATGCGTCGAGCCCAGCTCACCGAGCACGAACTGCATGCGGCCCTGCGTCAGGGCGGTTGCACCGAGGTCGG
>JBKJJE010000204.1:0-7012 GCA_046598075.1 Stagnimonas sp. | reverse complement strand
ATCACCGACCAGCACACGTTTGCGCCGAAAGACGACTATCTGCTGAGTGCCGCCGAAGTCTACGAGCCGCATTCCTTCGATGTGAAAGTGACGGCCATCCATGCCGGCAAGAGCCATGTCTGGGACTACAGCTCGCCGGAAGGCGAGGTGAGCATCGCCGCCGACATGGCACAGGCCGCAGGCATGAAGGTGGCCGCGGCAGGCGAGGGCATGCTGCACCAAACCCTGTCGCTCTACGGCGCGATTCAGCCCAATCCTTCGCTGATGCGCTCCGTCACCGCGCGCTTCCCCGGCCCGGTGCGCAGTGTTTTGGTGAACGTGGGCGACACGGTGAAAAAGGGCCAGCGGCTGGCCACCATCGAGAGCAACGAGAGCCTGCAGCTGTATGCGGTCACTGCGCCGATTGCGGGCACGCTCACTACCCGCCACGCCAATCCCGGTGAAGCGGCAGGCACTGAAACGCTGTTCGAGATTGCCGACTTCAGCAGCGTGCGCGCGGAGTTGAACGTGTTTCCGCGCGATCGCGGTCAGCTCAAGCCGGGGCAGCGCGTGCGCATCAGCGCCGCCGATGGTGCTGCCCGTGGCGAGGGCACGATTGGCTACGTCGCCCCGGTCGGCAGCGCCAGCCAGGCGCTCACCGCAGGGGTGGTGCTGGACAACCGCGAGGGTCAATGGACGCCGGGCCAGTTCATCAACGCCGAGGTGACGGTGGGTAGTGCGCCCGCACCGCTGGTGGTGCCGCTCGCGGCACTGCAAACCTTTCGCGACTGGGACGTGGTGTTCGTCAACGAGGGCGAGAAATATCAGGCGCAGCCGGTCGAGCTGGGGCGCCGCGATGGCCGTAGCGTGGAAGTGCTGAGCGGCCTCAAACCCGGTGCCACCATCGTGGTCGAGAACTCCTATCTGGTGAAGGCCGACATCGAAAAGTCCGGCGCTTCGCACGATCACTAGGACGACGACCATGATCGAAAGAATCCTGAAGTTTTCGCTGGCGCAGCGCTGGCTGGTAATGGCAGCGGCGCTGCTGGTCTCTGCCCTCGGCATCTACAACTACACGCGCCTGCCTATTGATGCGGTGCCCGACATCACCAACGTGCAGGTGCAGATCAACACCGAGGCTCCCGGCTATTCGCCGCTGGAGGCGGAGCAGCGCCTGAGCTATCTGGTCGAGAACGCGATGGCCGGCCTGCCCAAGCTGGAATACACCCGCTCACTGTCGCGCTATGGCCTGTCGCAGGTGACCGTGGTGTTTGCCGACGGCACCGACATCTACTTCGCACGCCAGCTGGTGGGCGAGCGGGTGCAGCAGGTGAAGAGTCTGCTTCCCACCGGCATCGAGCCCTCGCTGGGTCCGATCGCGACCGGCCTCGGCGAAATCTTCATGTTCACGGTCGATCCCAAAGAGGGCGCGCGCAAGCCCGATGGCAGCGCCTACACGCCCTTTGATCTGCACGACGCCATGCGCTGGATCGTGCGGCCGCAGCTGGCGAAAGTGCCGGGTGTGACCGAGGTCAACAGCATCGGCGGCTATGAGAAGCAGGTGGTGGTCTCGCCTATTCCCGCCAAACTCCTGGCCTATGGGCTGACGCTGGACGAGGTGATGACCGCACTGGCGAAGAACAACGCCAGCCAGGGCGCGGGTTACATCGAGCGCAACGGCGCGCAATACCTCATCCGCTCGCCGGGGCAGGTGACGAACCTCGATGACGTGCGCCGCGTGGTGGTGAAAATGGTCAACGGTGCGCCGCTGACTCTCGGTGAAGTCGCCGAGATCGCCTGGGGTGGCGCGCTGCGCACCGGCAGCAGCACGCTCGATGGCAACGAGGTGGTGCTGGGCACGGTGTTCATGCTGGTCGGCGAGAACTCGCGCAAGGTCTCACGCGCAGTGGCCGCCAAGCTGGCAGAGATCCAGAAAAGCCTGCCTGCCGGACTGGAGGCGCGGACGATGTATGACCGCACCGTGCTGGTGGACAAGACCCTGGAGACGGTGAAGAAGAACCTGCTCGAAGGCGCGCTGCTGGTGGTGGTGGTGCTGTTCCTGCTGCTCGGCAACCTGCGCGCCGCGCTGATCACCGCGATGGTGATCCCGCTCGCCATGCTCGCCACCATCACCGGCATGGTCGAGAACAAGGTCAGCGCCAATCTCATGTCGCTGGGCGCGCTCGACTTTGGCCTGATCGTCGACGGCGCTGTCATCATCGTCGAGAACTGCATCCGCCGGCTCGCCGAAGCCAGCACGGGTGAGGCATCGCGCTTTGCGAGCACTGCTCGCAGCGATGCCGAACGCCTGGCCATGGATGGCCGGGCCGGGGCCAGCATTGAAGCGCAAGATCGCGCCAGGGACGGCAGGTTAACGCTCGAACAACGATTGAGAGTGGTCTATTCCTCCACCAGCGAAGTGATTCGCCCCAGCCTGTTTGGTGTGGCCATCATCACCGCCGTCTACATCCCGCTGTTCGCGCTCACTGGCGTGGAGGGCAAGATGTTCCACCCGATGGCGGCGACCGTGGTCATGGCGCTGATTGCCGCGCTAGTGCTCTCGCTCACCTTCGTCCCCGCTGCGGTGGCACTGGTGCTCAGCGGCAAGATCTCGGAGAAGGAAAACCCCATCATCCGCGCTGTGAGTAGGGTCTATGAGCCGCTGCTGCGGGCGGCCCTCAGGGGCCGTGTGATTCTCGCGGGCGCCGCCGTGGTGCTGGTGCTGGCCTGCGGCTGGCTCGCCACCCGCATGGGCAGCGAGTTCATCCCCAGCCTCGACGAAGGCGATATCGCCCTGCACGCGCTGCGCATCCCCGGCACCTCGCTGGGTCAGGCAGTGGGGATGCAGAAGGCGCTCGAAGCCGAGATCAAGAAGATGCCGGAGGTGGCGGCGGTGTTCGCCAAGCTCGGCACGGCGGAAGTAGCCACCGACCCGATGCCGCCCTCGGTGGCCGATACCTTCGTGATGCTGAAAGACCGCAGCGAATGGCCTGACCCGCGCAAGTCGAAAGTGCGGGTGGTCGCCGAGCTGGAAGCCACGGTGTTGCGCGTGCCCGGCAACAACTACGAGTTCACCCAGCCGGTGCAGATGCGCATGAACGAGCTGATCTCCGGCGTGCGCTCCGACCTCGCCGTGAAGGTCTACGGCGATGATCTCGACGTGCTCAACGCGCAGGCCGAAAAAGTTGAAGCGGTATTGTCGAAAATCCCCGGCGCAGCCGACGTGAAGACCGAGCAGACCACCGGCCTGCCGGTGATGAGCATCACGCCCCGGCGCGACATCCTCGCCCGCTACGGCCTGTCGGTGGCCGATGTGCAGGCGGTGGCGGCGACCGCATTTGGCGGCAGCGAGGCCGGCACCTTGTTCGAGGGCGACCGTCGCTACGAGATCGTGGTGCGGCTACCCGATGCGATCCGTGCTGATCCGCGCACGCTGGAGCAACTCACCGTGCCACTTCCGAATGGCGGCTATGTGCCGCTGCAAGAGGTGGCCGAAGTGACCATCGCCCCTGGCCCCAACCAGATCAACCGCGAGCAGGGCAAGCGGCGGGTGGTGGTGACGGCCAATGTGCGTGGCCGTGACCTCGGCAGCTTCGTGACGGAGGTGCAGCAGCGCGTCGATGCCGAGGTGCAACTGCCGGCCGGCTACTGGCTAGCCTACGGCGGTACTTTCGAGCAGTTGCAGTCGGCATCGAAGCGCCTCGCCATTGTGGTGCCGGTGACGCTGCTGCTGATTCTGGGCCTGCTGTTCATGGCTTTCCGCTCCTTGAAGGACGCGCTCATCATCTTCAGCGGTGTGCCGCTCGCCCTCACCGGCGGCGTGCTCGCGCTGTGGCTGCGCGGCATCCCGCTGTCGATCAGCGCCGGTGTCGGTTTCATCGCGCTGAGTGGTGTGGCGGTGCTCAACGGCCTGGTGATGGTGAGCTTCATCCGCAGCCTGCGGGATGACGGCAAGGCGCTGGATGACGCGATTCTCGAAGGTGCGCTGACGCGCCTGCGTCCGGTGCTGATGACGGCACTGGTGGCAGGCCTGGGCTTTGTGCCGATGGCCTTCAACAGCGGCATCGGCAGCGAGGTGCAGCGGCCGCTGGCGACAGTGGTGATCGGCGGCATCGTCTCTTCGACACTGCTCACCCTGCTGGTGCTGCCGGGCCTGTATCGACTGGCACATCGCGGCCGCCGACAGACGCTGGCGGCAGGGTTACCCTCGTCCGCATGGTGACGACCAGAACCGCATGAACCGCTCCCTGACCCTGCGATCCCCCGGCGTGCTTGCCGCACTCGGCGCGGCACTGCTGTTCGGTGCCGGCACGCCGCTGGCGAAGCTGCTGCTGGAGTCCGCCAGCCCCTGGCTGCTGGCGGGCCTGCTGTATCTGGGCTCCGGCCTCGGCATGGCGCTGGTGCGGCTCGCCAGCCGCGCCGCGCCGGTGCGCATGGTGCGGGCGGAATGGCCCTGGCTGGCGGGGGCCATTGTCGCCGGTGGCGTGCTGGGGCCGGTGCTGCTGATGGCGGGCCTCAGCACCATGCCGGCCTCGGCGGCCTCGCTGCTGCTCAACGCCGAAGCCGTGTTCACCGCGCTGCTGGCCTGGTTCGCGTTCAGGGAAAACTTCGACCGGCGCATCGCGCTCGGCATGGCGGCCATCCTCGCCGGCGCAGTGCTGCTGAGCTGGCCGGCCGATGGTCAGGTCAGCTTTGCGGGCTTGCAGCCGGCACTTGCCATTCTCGCCGCCTGCTTCTGCTGGGGGCTGGACAACAACTTCACCCGCAAGGTGTCGCTCACCGATGCCAGCTGGATTGCCGCCGTCAAGGGGCTGGTGGCGGGCAGCGTCAATCTGGCGCTGGCACTGTGGCTGGGCAGCAAGCTGCCCGCTGCGACGAACCTGGCGGCGGCGCTGCTGCTCGGGTTCTTCGCCTACGGTCTGAGCCTCGCCCTGTTCGTGGTGGCGCTGCGGCATCTGGGCACCGCCCGCACTGGCGCCTATTTTTCGGTGGCGCCATTCTTCGGCGCACTGCTGGCGGTGGCGATGGGCGAAGCACTGACGCTGCCGCTGCTGCTGGCCGCCGGGCTGATGGCGATCGGTGTCGGCCTGCATCTCAGCGAGCGGCACGTCCACCTGCATATGCATGAAGCACTCGAGCACGAACACCTGCACGATCATGCTGATGGGCATCACCAGCACGAGCATGCTGAGGGGCCCGCACCGCAGGGGCCGCACCGCCACCATCATCGCCATGAGCCAGTTGAACACGAACACCCGCATTACCCGGACACCCATCATCGGCACCGGCACTGAGCCGCTGCACGCAGGCGAAAACGCATATCCATATGCCGCAAGCCCGCGCCCGATGATGCTAATGTTCGCGGCCAATTTTTAGCCACCGCTTCCGAGTCCGCCCACGATGGCCGCCGCCTTCCGCACCGAACGCATCACCCACGTCCATCACTGGAACGACACGCTGTTCACGCTCACCACCACCCGCGACCCGGGTCTGCGTTTCGAGAACGGCCAGTTCGTGATGATCGGCCTGCATGTGGGCGGCAAGAACCTGTTGCGCGCCTACTCGATTGCCAGTCCCAACTACGAGGACAAGCTGGAGTTCTTCAGCATCAAGGTACAGAACGGTCCGCTCACCTCGCGCCTGCAGCATGTGCAGGTGGGCGATGAGCTGCTGGTGGGGGTGAAGCCCACCGGCACGCTGGTGCTGCATGACCTGAAGCCCGGCAAACACCTGTATCTGCTCTCTACCGGTACCGGCCTGGCGCCGTTCCTGTCGACCATCCGCGATCCGGAAACCTACGAGCGGTTCGAGAAGGTTGTGCTGATTCACGGTGTGCGCAACGTCAATGACCTGGCCTACCACCAGTACATCGAGAACGCGCTGCCGCAGGACGAGGCGCTGGGCGAGCTGGTGCAGAAGCAGCTGATCTACTACCCGACGGTCACCCGCGAGCCGTTCAAGTACCAGGGCCGGCTCACCGAGCTGCTCGACTCCGGCAAGCTCTGCGACGACATCGGCCTGCCGCATCTCAATCCCGAAACCGACCGCGCGATGATCTGCGGCAGCCCGCAGATGCTCGCCGACTGCCGCACCCTGCTCGACCGGCGCGGCTTCGTGGCCTCGCCGCACATCGGCACCCCGGGCGATTACGTCATCGAGCGGGCTTTCGTCGAGAAGTAATGCGCCTGCTGCCCGCCCTACTGCTGGCGGTCGGGCTTGCCGTGGCGGGCCTGCAATGGCTGCAGGACCGCCCGCGCTACCGTGGCCCGGTCAGCGATCACTTTGACGGCGAGCGTTTCCACAACGCCGAGCCGTTCGAGAAGAACTGGCTGGATCTGCTGCGCTTCTGGTGGCAGCGCCAGCCGGGGCCCTGGCAGCGCGATCTCGGCATCGCCCCTGGCCCCAAGCCCCTGGCGGCAGCGGCCGAGGGCGCGCTGCGGGTGACGGTGGTCAATCACGCCACCGCACTGATCCAGGCCGATGGCGTGAATCTGCTCACCGACCCGATCTGGAGCGAGCGCGCCAGCCCGGTGCCTTGGGCCGGGCCGCGCCGCTACGTGCCGCCCGGCGTCCGCTTCGAGGAGCTGCCGAAAATCGATGCGGTGCTGATCTCCCACAACCACTTCGATCATCTCGACCTGCCGACGCTCCGGCGGCTGAAGGCGGCACACGACCCGAGGTTCTATGTCGGGCTGGGCGAGGGCCAGACCCTGCGCGACATCGGCATTGAAAAAATCACCGAACTCGACTGGTGGCAGCCCGCCATGCTGCCGAACGGCCGCAGGCTCTGGGGTGCGCAGAGCGTGCATTGGTGCGGGCGCGGCCTGGGCGGGCGCAATCGCAGCCTGTGGCTATCGTATGTGATCGAGACTGCGGGTGGCCCGGTGTATTTCGCCGGCGATACCGGCTACGGCCCGCAGTTCAAGGCGGCGCGGGAACGCTTCGGCCCGATGCGGCTGGCGCTGCTGCCCATCGGCGCCTACGAGCCGCGCTGGCTCACCGCCTACCAGCACATCGACCCGGTGCAGGCGGT
>JBKJJE010000108.1:0-18491 GCA_046598075.1 Stagnimonas sp. | reverse complement strand
CTCCTGGTCGCCGTGGCTCCAGCCCAGGCGCACCAGGTAGTTGAGGATGGCATCGGGCGTGAAGCCCATGGCGCGGTATTCCATCACGCCCAGCGCGCCGTGGCGCTTGCTGAGCTTGGCACCATCGCTGCCGAGAATCATCGACACATGCGCGTACTGTGGCGGTGTGGCGCCGAGCGCCTTGATCATGTTGATCTGGCGCGGCGTATTGTTGACGTGGTCATCGCCGCGAATCACATGGGTGATGCCCATGTCCATGTCGTCGACCACGACGCAGAAGTTGTAGGTCGGCACGCCGTCGCCGCGGGCGATGATGAGGTCGTCCAGCTCGTCGCTGGCGAACACGATCCTGCCCTTGATGAGGTCGTTCAGCACCACCTCGCCTTCCTGCGGATTCTTGAAGCGCACCACCGGCTTCACATCGGCGGGCGGCGTCGGCAGCAGCTTGCCGGCCTCGGGCCGCCAGCGGCCGTCGTAGCGCGGTTTTTCCTTGCGGGCCTGCTGCTCTTGGCGCATGGCGTCGAGTTCTTCGCGGCTGGCATAGCAGTGGTAGGCGGTGCCTGCTGCGAGCATCTGCGCGATGACTTCAGCATAGCGATCAAAACGCTTGGTCTGATAAATCTCGCCGAAGTCGCTGGTCAGGCCCAGCCACTGCATGCCCTCGAAGATGGCGTCGACCGCCTCTTGCGTCGAACGCTCGCGGTCAGTGTCTTCGATGCGCAGCAGGAACTTGCCGCCGAAGCGCTTGGCGTAGAGATAGCTGAACAGCGCCGTGCGCGCGCCGCCGATGTGCAGAAAGCCGGTGGGCGACGGGGCAAAGCGGGTGACGACGGACATGGGGATGCACGAACCAGAAGGGCGCGCAGTTTAGCAACCGCGCCAGCCATTCCGCCTGCCGCATCAGGGCAGTGGGTGATCGCGCAGGAAGTTGAGCATGCGGTCGGTGTAACCGAACGGCCAGCGCAGGTGATTGGCCGTACCCTGCTGGTTGGCGGCGAACAGGTCGGAAGGATCGGAAGGTGCGGCGCAGGCCGCCGAACAGCCCTGCACTTCCTCCAAGAGATTGCCGACGCGGATGCTCGCCACCGGTGCGGCGAGGCCACGCCCTGCAAGCTCGCTGAGCAGTGCCTCGGAGGAGTCGCAGATGCCGATGACGTCACACTGATTGCCGACGTGCAGCAGCGCCAGCCGGTTGTTGCCGAACGCGGCCTGCGGACAGGGGTCGGTGGAGTCGTCGAAGGGATTGGGTGCGGAGTAGACCGCTGCCGCCGCAATGCCCGGCGTGTTCAGGCCATACAGTTCAGCCATCGCCGAGCCATTGCTCCAGCCGCTGAGATAGACGCGCTTCGGATCGACGGTGCCGCGTGCCCTCACGGTCGCGATGAAATGATCGATGGCGGCGACATCGACATTGAGCGTGGGACTGCTGCGGTCGAGGTTGCGGTACCAGTTGTCCCAGCCTAGCCCGGTATCGTCCGGAAAGGGATAGAAATGCTCGCTATCGCGTCCCGCCACCAGCAGCAGCGAAAAGCCGGGCCGCGCCGGGTCGCCGCTGAGATCCGCGGTGACGATGCGCCCCGGCAGATCGGTGAGCAGGACCGAATCCACCGGGAACAGGCTGGGATGCAGCCACACCAGCAGCGGACGCGGCGAAACCGCCGTGGTACCGGGCGGCGATACGAGACAGGCGGCGCGCGGCCTGCTATTGGCGTCGGTCCAGCTGAGGCTCTCGCCATAGAGCCTGGTGCACAGCGCGACCAGGGCCAGGGCGCCATTCGCCGAGCTGGTCTCCGGCCGTGGCGGGTTGCCATAGCGCAGATCGCACTTGGCACCGGGTGCCGGGGTCGGCGCCGGTGGAACCGCTGCGGCCTGACCGGTGCCGGAGGAGTTGCCGCCACAGGCCGCCAGAACGGCGCAGCACAGCAGCGCCGCCGCAGGCGCCGAAACCCGAAGGCTCTGCTCAGGCACCTAGACCGCTTCCAGCTCCGCCAGCGCCGCCTCGGTGAAATCCAGCAGACGCTGCATGCTGGGCACCGAGCGGCGGCAGGCGGTGAAGCCGAAGGCGATCTGGTCGCAGTAACTGGTCAGGGTGATGTTCAGGGCCTGGCCGTCGATGGGGATCGAGACCGGATAGCTCTCGTCGAGCCGGGCGCCGTTCCAGTAGAGCGGCTTGGCAGGGCCCGGCACATTGGAAATTACCAGGTTGAAGGCCGGGCGGATGCGGTCCAGCCCCAGCAGCGAGGTCGCGGCCATCGGCCCCAGTGCCGCGGCGGCGTAGGCCATCTGCTCCAGCGCCGTCATGCTCGCGGCACGTTCCTTGGCGCGCTGGGTGGAGGCGATGATGATGCGGATGCGCTCGGCCGGGTCGGCAATCTGGGTGGCGAGATTGGCGAGAATCACCGCCACCTGGTTGCCGCCGTCGGGCCCGTCCGCCGCGCGTACCGACACCGGTACCATCGCGATCAGCGGGTGCTCTGGGAGGCCGTCGTGGGCCAGCAGATATTGGCGCAGGGCACCGGAGCACATGGCGAGCGCGATGTCGTTGACCGTCGCCCCGAGCGCCTTGCCGACCTTCTTGATGCGCGCCAGCGAGTACGACTGCGCCGCAAAGCGCCGCGAGCTGCTGATGCGCACATTGAACAGGGTCGGCGGGGCCTGGTAGGGCGTGGCGTCGGTGAGGTCATGGCGGCTGCGGCGCAGCAGATCCTTCAGGCCGCGTGCCACGCCGGGCAGGATGCGGTAGTTGGCGCCGGCCGATTTCAGCAGGGCGCTGACCGGACTTGCCGCCTGTGCCAGCGCCTCGTCGCTGCGCTCGCGCTGGGCACGCGGACGCGCCCAGGGCGGCGGCATGTCGCGCTCACCAGGGTCTTCGCTCAGGCTCTTGCGCGCCTCGCGGGTGGCGGCCACGCCATCGAACATGGCGTGATGCACTTTCGAGAACATCGCGAAGCGGCCATCGGCCAGCCCCTCGATGACATTGGTTTCCCATAACGGGCGGCTGCGGTCCATCAGGCTACCGTGCAGGCGCGAGGTCATCGCCAGCAGCTCGCGGATGCGCCCCGGCGCCGGCAGCGACAGATGGCGGAAGTGATGGTCGAGATCGAACTGCTCGTCCTCCTTCCAGAACCAGTTGCCGCGGAACACCGGGCGCTGGTTGTAGGGCGGCTGCGGCTGCTGGTAGGCACGCATCTGCTCCACCAGCTGGGCGACGAAATCCGCCGGCGCGCCTTTCGGCGGCGTGAACAGTTGCAGGCCGGCGACGTGCATCGGCTGGCGCCGCTGCTCCAGCAGCAGGAAGGTCGCATCCAGCGGGGACAGTGCTTTCATGGTGCCCTTTTGATCCGGTCCGCCAGCGGCGGCCATTCAGTCGTTGTGGGGACTCTTTCTCGCTCCGCAGCCATTCTATGCCGGGCGTCCCGCCTACGGCGCGAAGCGATCCACCCGGTACACCGGCACCAGCAAATACTGCTCATCCCAGGACGGATGGCGCCGATAGAAGAAATCCAGCCGCGCCCGGGGGCTGGCGGCAAAAGCCTGGTCGCTGCCGAGCTTGTGGTTGAACTCCGCCGCCAGCGCCGGATCTTTCGCCAGCATCTCGCGCGCCATCTGTTCGGCGACGTAGGGCTCGGCGTATTCCTTCTGCTCGAACGCGGCATTGAAGAAACCCCAGGCCAGAAACGAGTCCGGCGCCAGCGGCTCCAGCAGCGCCATCACCACCCGCGCCAGTGGCTGGGCGATGGGGATGAACAGCGAACCGGCAGCCAGCGCGCGCGTCTCAGCCTGCCAGGCGCCTTTCACCTTCAGCATGGTGCGGCCCTCGAAAGTGCCGGGGAGGGGATTGGCCTCGCTGGCCCGGAACGCTTCGAGCTGCTGCGCCGGCCTGGCAGACGACAGGGTCTGGAACGCGATGCCATGGGCGGCGAGCCGCTCGGCGACGGGCGCGGCGTAGCCGGCGGCGACCAGGTAGCCCGCCTTCGGCGCCTCGACGGTCAGCGTCGGCACGATGCTGTCGTGGTACGGCACCTGCCAGATCTGTGGCCGGTCCGGGTGATATCGGGTCACCAGTCCGCCGGAGATCGCCGAAGGCTCGCGGGTGTAGGCATAGCCCTTGAAGTCGATCAGGGTGATGTGCGGGCCGGTGGCATGGTCGAGTTCCACCGGCGTGCCGCCGAGCCGGGCCGCCTCGGCATCGGCCGCGGCGGCAAGTCGCAGCCATGCCGCCCCGCTCGCGGCAGTCTGTTTCACCAGTGCCTCGATGGTGTTGCAGGTCACCCGCACACGGGTCTTGTAGTCCTTCCAGCTATGGGTTTCGAGCAGCAGCGAATAACGGTTGCGCAGCGCCCAGTAACCTGTGGAAAAGCGCGGCAGGTAAGCCGACTCGGCAAAGCCGGAGGCAGGGTTGTCCTCCTCGATCAGGTTCGGGTAGAACGGCAGTGGCAGCGAACCCTGCGCAGCGAGTTCTGCCAACACCGCGTCCCGCAGGGCAATGCCGGCGGCGCGCATGTTGGGCGCGGCCTGATGCAGGGGTTCGAGCTGCACCGACACATCGTGCTGGAAGTCGGCGCCGTCGGTGACGTGCAGATCGGCGTAGAGAATCGGATCCCAGGTGCCCAAGAGCCGCAGCATGGCCTGCATTTCCGGTGCGTCGGCCTTCATGTAGTCGCGGTTGAGGTTGAGGTTCTGCGCGTTGGTGCGCCAGCCCATTTCCTCCGGGCCGACCTGGTTCGGGCGGTTCCACTTGCCGAAGCGTTCATGGCCGTCGACATTGAACACCGGCACAAACAGGATCGCGATGTGCTTCAGGGGGTCGTCTTCCGGCGGCGTCGCCAGCAGCTCGCGCAGCACCATGAAGCCGGCATCCTTGCCGTCGCTCTCACCCGGATGGATGCCACCCTGCAGCGCCAGCAACGGTACTTTCATGGCCTGCAGGCTGGCGGCGTCGAGAGCGCCGGCGCGGCTTACCACCAGCGCGCGCAGGGTGCGACCTTCCGGCGTCAGCCCGAAATCAAGGCAGCGGGCGGCGTCGGGCCAGCGGGCAGCGTAGGCCGCACAGAGCTGCTCGGCCTCCGCATAGCGGGCGGTGCGGATGAAGTCGCTGCGCTCGGCAGTGGTCAGCAGGGCATCGTCGGTTGCGAGGGTGGTCATGGGCTGGGCACTCGATAGCAGCAGCAGAAGGGATGGCAACAAGTACCGCATGGGCAGTACCGGCATTGGACTGACCCACAGCCTGCCACGCCCGGGCGGGAAGTAAAATGCGCGCCGGATCGCCACCCGCTGCAAGCACCACCCGCCATGACCACCCTTTTCGTCGAACAACTCACCGTCATCGACGCCAGCTATCTGTGTCCGCTGCGCGGGCTGGTGGGCGAGAGCTGGATCGTTGATCTGGAACTCGAGGGCGCGCTCGACGAACAGAGCATGGTGCTGGACTTCGGCGCGGTGAAAAAGCAGCTCAAGCGCGCCATCGATGACGGCCCCGACCATACCCTGATCGTGCCGCTGCACTACCCCGCCCAGCAGACCACCCGGCTCGACGACGGCCGGGTGCGCACCCAGTTCATGTCCCTGGTCGGCGGCATCGAGCACATTGCACCAGCAGCGGCGCTGACGCTGCTGGAAGCTGCCGCGGTGACGCCCGAGGCGCTGGTGGCCCATCTCATCCCGCAACTTGCGGGCATCGTGCCGGCCAACGTCGCGCGCATCGGCATCACCCTGCGGCACGAACAAATTGACGGCGCCAGCTACCACTACACGCATGGGCTGCAGAAACATCAGGGCAATTGCCAGCGCATCGCCCACGGCCATCGGTCGCGCCTGGCGATTGCCGTGGACGGCGTCCGCGAGCCGGCTCTGGAAGCGGAGTGGGCGGCGAGATTCCGCGACATCTATCTGGTCACCGGCAGCCATGTCGTGGCTGACGATGGCGAGCGCCTGTCGCTCGCGTACCACGCGCCGGAGGGGGCATTCGAGCTGATGCTGCCGAAATCCCGCAGCTATCTGCTGGGTGCCACCACCGACAGTACCGTGGAGGAGATTGCCGAACACCTGGCGCAGCGGGTGGCTGTGGCCAGACCGGGGAAACGCATCGAAGTCCGCGCCTACGAGGGCGTGATGAAGGGTGCCATCGGCAGCAACGGCGGCTGAACCCCGTACAGCAATCGGCGGCGAGAGGGCTTGGATCCTCCCGCCGCCGCGTGTTGATCTACCTGCTAGGGGGCGACCAGCAGGCCGTCGGTGCACAACTCGTGCACGTTCATGGCCTTGCCGACGTTGGCGGTTAGCACCGCCGGTGTCAGGCTGATGGTGACGCCGTCGAAGGCCTGGGTGGCTTTCACACCCAGGAACAGCGGGGTGTCTCCAACCAGGTTCTGTCCGAGCAGGTTCAGCGCGTTGGCGTCATAGGTGATGGATTCCTGCGCGGTGGTGCCGCTGAATGTGGTGACGGTCACCGTCTGCATCACCGAGAGCTCCAGGGTGCCGATCGGGAAAGTCACCCCGAATACCGCGAACTTGCCGGCCGGGGCTGGCGCGTTCAAGCCGACGTAAAGATCGATCGATTCGATGGCCGGGTCGAGCAGGCCGGCAGTCTGGTTGAAGGTGGCAAAGGTATCCAAGTTGCCATCGACCACCAGCTCCTTGGCGACGACGCTGTTCAACAGCTGGGTCACGGTGCCGGCACCCAGCATGTTCAGCAGGTCGGTCACCGTGGCGCCTACCAGACCGTTGACAGTGACCAGCGTCACCGGGTTCGGGCCATAGGCCAGAGCACTGGTGGTGCAGCGGAAATTGCCAGGCAGGTCGGTGCCGCCTTCGGTGATCTCGGTCGGCACCGTGCCGTCATTGGGAAGCACGCTGCCAGGTGCACCACCAGTGATCGGGCCGGTGTTGCCACCACCCCCGCCGCCGCCACCACCGCCGCCGGTCACCGTGACGGTCACCGATTGCGCCGACTGCTGGCCGTTGCTGCCGGTGCAGGTGAGCGTGTAGGTGTAGCTACCGGCAGTGGCCGGCACAGTGACCACGGTGCTGCCGCTGGTGCCACGGTTGCCGCTCCAGGCGCCCGAGGCGACGCAACTGGTGGCCCCGGTGGTCGTATGGGTGAGGGTGGTGGTGCCGCCCGCAGGTACGGTGCTGGGAGTGGCCGTGAAGGTGATCACCGGTGCCGGGCCACCAGTTCCGCCGCCGACGTTGGTGCGACCGTCATCAGCCGAGCAGCCGGCCAGCAGCAGGGCAGTCAGCGCGACACCGATGAAGTAAGTCTTGAGGCTGTGGGTTTGACGAGTAATCTTGTGCATGAGGTTTCTCCTTCGCAAAGAGTGCGACAGGTGGATGTGGTTACTTGCCGAGTACGCGGAATACGACGCGGCGGTTACGTTCTTGATCGATTTCGTTGGTTTCGGGCGTGATCAGCAGCTCGGACTCGCCGTAACCCCTGGCGGTCAACCGGCCAGCATCGATGCCCTGTGCGATCAGATAGGCATTGACGGCTTCGGCACGTTTGAGCGACAGCTTCTGGTTGTAGGCGGCAGAACCGACCGAGTCGGTATGTCCGGCGATTTCCACCGTCATGCTGGGCTGGCCCTTCATGCCCTTGGTGACGTAGTCGAGCACGGTCTGTGCATTGAGCTGCAACACGGCCTTGTCGAACTCGAAAGTGACGCCGCGCAGTTCCAGCGACTGGCCAACGATCACGCAGCCATCGGCATCCACCTTCAGGCCTTCCGGCGTGTCGGGGCATTTGTCGCGGCTGTCCTCGATGGTGTCCTTGTCGGTGTCGATAAACGGCGCCGGGACCTCCTTCACCACCTCGCGGATCTCGACCACCGGCGGCGGCAGCTCCGCGAGCGCCACGGTGCGTCTGCCAAACGGGAACTCGATGCCGGCCAGCACCCGGTAGTCGTTGTAGCCATCCTGAAACTGGTCGCGCTGGTAGCGGCCTTCACCGCGCAGCTTGAAACCCAGGCGGGTAAGCGGGCGGGTGACCACGCCGATACCGGCGTTGGCGACCAGACTGACGGCATCCTCGGAATCGGGTACCACGTCGTTCTTGAGTGCGCCGATACCCACCAGCACGAACGGCGTCCAGGATTTGCCACGGTTGTTGAAACCGTAAACCAGGTCGGCGGTGCCGCCCAGCTGATAAAAATCGGTGCCCTTGTCGGTGCCGGTTTCAATGGTGCTGGCCATCAGGTTCGCTTCCAGGCCCCAGTGCGGCGAGAAACGATAACCATAGATGCCGGAAACCGTGGTGCCGCGGCGGGTGCCGCCGCGATTCCTGTCTGGCCCGAAGTAGCCGGGCAGAATGGCGAAATACTGGTTGGCTTCGCCGATCTCCACCACGTCGGTAGTGACCGGTTCCTGCGCATGAACGGGCAGCAGACCAGCGGACAGCAGCAGCAACGCGATTTTTGTGCGCATGAAAACCTCCCTGTGGTGTTGTTGCAATGAAATACCAGTCATTCGTTGATGGCAACTGAATGGATCATCGCGCTCGGAAACTCGCATAGCAAGCGAATTCAGAATCAATTTTCGTTCCAGGTCTCAGTTGCTGAACCGGCAAAGTCCTTGCGATTCGATCACCTGCTTGCGCTGCCCGCAACCGAGAACCAGGGCCTTGGCCTCGGGCAATTCGGCATTGCCGTCTTCCAGGCGATGAATCAGGCCCTGCGCCGGTAGCCAGTCAAAGGGTCGCGCGCCAGCGCATCGGCCTAGGCTAGCTACTCGGCGCGGCTGTGGCAGTGGCCGCTGCGGAGGTGCCGGGCGTGCCCAGCTTTGATGGCCTGCGATGGTATCCTTCGCGCCCATTTCTGGGCCGGATTGCCGCGGGAAACCTAGCCATGACCGACGACGTGAAGCTGTTCAGCCGGGTGACCATCGCCCAGGTGGAAGAAGGCCATGAACTGGCGCCCAAGTTCGACGCCGACGGCCTGATCCCCTGCGTCACCACCGCCGCCGGGTCGGGCGAGGTGCTGATGCTGGGCTACATGAATCTGGAGGCCTTCACCAGGACCATCACCACCGGCGAGGCGCATTACTACAGCCGCAGCCGCAAGCTGCTCTGGCACAAGGGCGCCTCGTCGGGGCTGGTGCAGCGGGTGGTCGAGATGCGGATCGACGACGATCAGGATGCGGTCTGGCTCAGGGTCGAGATCCCCGGCGACGCCAGCTGCCACGTCGGCTACCGTTCCTGTTTCTACCGCAGCATCCCCACCGGCGACGGCGGCGTACGCGAACTGCGCTTCGAGGAGAGCGAGAAGCTGTTCGACCCGCTGAAGGTCTACGGCGACGTGCCGAACCCGACCATCCTGTAAGGCCTACTTGCGCGCCGGCTTTTTCTTCGGCAGCGGTTTCGGGGTGTTCTTCGGCACATTCTTCAGCGGCGTGGCTTCCTGCCCGGGATCGGGGTCGTAATCGGTATCTAGTTCCTGTTCGGCGGCGCCGGGCACGGCGGGGCGCTGCACGGGATCGTCCCAGAGCTCGTCCTCGGCAGCCATGAAGGCGCATTCCAGCGCCATTGTCATCGCGGCCGGAAAACTCGAAGCAGCGGCGTATTGGCTATACATGGGCTTTCTCCTTGGATACGCATGGCAATGCGGAAAACGATGCTGGCGCCGGCAACTGAGCGGCAGATGAGCGGGCTTTTGCCCTGCCAAATGCCGTGATGTGCGGGAACACGCCGTACCGCGTCGACGACCGGGAGGCGTGCATGGCCCGCCGGATGGCGGTGGGCGCGGCTCAAGAAAAGGCGCTGCGCAGCCGATAGAGCAGGGAACTCCAGCCGGATTGCCGCCATGCTCGTTTCAAACTTCTCCAGCCTGATCACGCAGCTGGAAAAGCTCGGCGGCGAAACCAGCGTGGCGCTGTTCTATGTCGACATCCGCCACCTGCGCTCGATCAACCGGCTCGCCGGTGCGACCGAAGGCGATGCAGCCATCGCTGGAGTGAGCGAGGTGCTGGCCCTCTGGGCCGGGCGCGGTGGCATTTCCGGCCGGCTGTGGAGCAACGAGTTCGTCGCTGCCAAGGCCATCGACCATGCCCAGGAAGCCATCGACCAGGCCAGCGAGCTGCGCGACCGCCTCGCTGTGCTCTGCTACCGATCACCGGTCGGCCCCAGCCCGCTGTCGGCATCGATCGGCGTGGTCATCGTCCGTGCCGGCGCCGACTGGCAGCAGGCGGTTGCCGATGCCGCAGAGGCCTGCGAGGCCAGCAAGCGGCGCGGGCTGAACCAGATCTCGAGCCACACGCCGGGCAGCCGCAGCAGCGCCACCCGGATGGTCGATTCACGCTACATCAGCGACTTTCGAAGGCTGATGGCCGCCGGCCAGCTCGCCCTGCACCCGCAGCCAATCATGGATATCCGCGGCAGCACGCCGAGGCTGCGCAAGGCTGAATTCTTGATGCGGATGGAAAAGGACGGCGTCAACATGCCGCTGCCGGTCGGCACCATCGAGACGCTGGAACACTTTGGCCTGGTGGCCGAGCTGGATCGCTTCTCGTCCAACTTCATTCTCGACTGGCTCGCCAACAATGCCGGCGCGCTGGAGCAGCTGCACAGTGTCTCGATCAACCTGTCGGCGCGTTCGTTGGTCGACGGCGCCTTCATGGACCGCCTGTTCAGCGACGTGCGCGCCGCCCATCTGCCGCACGGAAAGCTGTGTTTCGAGATCACCGAAACCGCCGTCATCGAGCAGCTGGAGGTGGCGGCCGAGCTGATCCAGCAGTTCCGCGGCATCGGCGCGGAGTTCAGTCTCGACGACTTCGGCTCCGGCCTGTGTTCGTTCGGCTATCTGCAATCGCTGCCGATCAACGAGGTGAAGATCGACGGCCGCTTCATCCGCGACATCGCGCAGCAGGGCACCGCGCAGGAAATCGTGCGCGCCATCCACCACGTCGCCAAGGCCGCCGGCAAGCGCACCGTCGCCGAGTTCGTCGACGACCCGCGCAAGCTCGCCATCCTGCAGCAGATCGGCGTCGATTACGCCCAGGGCTGGCTGTTCTACCCGGCGGTGCCCGCCGAAAAACTGCTGGAGCTTCTGGCCGCCTGATATCTACGGGGTCGGAGATCAGAAGCCCCTGGGGCGCTCAAGCACCTCGGGGCTTTTGCTGCGGCACCGCCCGACGCTCAGAACAGGTCGACCGCACCCGACTGCATGGAGATCTGTGCCACCGGCTTGTGGGCCACCGGCTGGCGCCAGTCCTCGCGCGGCTCGGCCCTGGCGCTTGCCGCCGGCGGTCTGCCGTAGCTTTCCGCTGCCGCTGCCGCTGCCCGGCCGGGCGCGTCCAGCGGTGTCAGCAGGGTCTCGGCTTCGTCGCTGATCTGCTGCAGCCGCCGCAGATGCTGCGCGGCCGAGCTCAGCGCCTGAGTGGTGATGTCCTCGAACTGCAGGCAGCGCACCGCCTGTGCCACCGCACTGCCAATCTGCTCGCCGGCCGCGGACACCTCCCGGACGCTGCTGGCCATCTGGCTGTTGATGTCTTCCACCTGGGTCAGCAGCCGGCCGACCTCGTCACGGGCCTGCTGGCTCGCTCCCAGATCGCGGCTGGCCATCTCGCCGACGGTCTGCCGCACCTTCGCCACCGAGTCCTTGGAGCCGGACACCAGCTTGCGGATCTGTTCATTGAAGGTGGTGGAGCGTTCCGAGAGATTTCGCACCTCCTCAGCCACCACCGCAAAGCCGCGCCCCGCCTCGCCGGCACGGGCCGCCTCGATGGCGGCATTGAGAGCCAGCAAATTGGTCTGGTCGGCGATGGTCTTGACGTCGCCCAGCAGCTCGAAGATCGCATCGAGCTGGCGCACCATGCCGTCGATATGGGTGACGCTGTTCGCACTCTGCTGGCTGACGCTGGCCAGCACCTCCACCAGACCCTCCATCAGCTGGCTGGCAGCCTGCGCGAAGCGGCGCACGTCGACACCCTCCTGGCCGCTGCCGGAGCGGTTGAGGATGCGCGACACCGCAGCTTCCTGGCAGCGCGCCTGGCGGCTCATGATGTCGAAGCTCGAAGCCAGCGTGCGCACCGCCTCCTGCACCAGGCCGCGGACGCGATCAACTTCCTGCTCGAGTCCGCCGGCTTCGGCAGTCAGCCCTGATCGCAACTGCTGCAGATCGAGTTGCTGCTGCCGCAGCTGCTGCTGCCGGCTCGCCGCCGCATTCCGGGCCTCGCCGGCATGGCGCCAGCGCAGCAGGCCATAGCCCCCCCAGCCGGCGATCAGCAGCGTCAGAGCCGCAGCCTGCAGCGCGGCATTACTGCCCGCTGCCGTCGCCAACAGGTAGATCGCCGTGCCGACAAAGGGCAGCAGCACGGATTCGTATTCGGGCAGTTTCATGACGCGCTCCGGGTACAGGGAGAGTGGGTGATGCAGGACTTGCAGCGGGTTGATGTCGCGGACATTCGAGTCTCCATAATCAGTTGTGGCTCTGCCCGGCGGGGCGCTCGGCAAAACACAGATCGAGCAGCTCTCTGGCGATGTATTCGATGGGCTGGCAGCGATCCGCAGCCCCCAGTTTCACAGCGGCACCCGGCATGCCCCAGACGACGCTGCTGGCCTCGTCCTGCACCACGGTGGCAGCGCCGCGCTGGCGCATCTCCAGCAGGCCGCGGGCGCCATCGCTGCCCATGCCGGTGAGTAGCGCACCGACGGCATTGCAACCGACCTGACCGGCGACCGAGCGGAACAGCACATCGACACTGGGACGGTGGCCGCACTGTTCGGGCGCGCTGCTGAGACGGCAGATGTAGCGGGCGCCATCGCGGGCGACTTCCAGGTGGCGATCACCGGGGGCGATGTAGGCATGCCCAGGCACGATCTGCTGGCGATCGCTGGCCTCGCAGACCTTCATCGCTGAGTGGCGATCCATGCGTGCGGCGAACGGCGCCGAAAAGGCGGCGGGAATGTGCTGGGTGATGACGATCGCGGGCGCATCGGCTGGCATCTGCGCCAGCACCAGCTTGATCGCCTCGGTACCGCCGGTGGAAGCACCGATGGCAATGATTTTCTCGGTGGTGCGATACGGCTGCCGCCGCGGCGGTGCGGCTGCGGGCAGCCTGCCGGCAGCGCCCACGGCAGCTCGCCCTACCCTCGCCTGCGCCACCGTCCTGAGCTTTGCCAGCAGGCTGTCGGCATAAGCACTCAGGCCGGCATGCACATCGATCTTGGGCTTGGTGACGAAGTCCACCGCACCCAGCTCGAGCGCCTGCAGGGTCACCTCGGCACCGCGCTCGGTGAGCGAGCTGACCATCAGCACCGGCAGCGGATGCAGGCGCATCAGGTTTTCCAGAAACGTCAGCCCGTCCATGCGCGGCATCTCGACATCGAGCGTCAGCACGTCGGGCTGCAGCTGCTTGATCTTCTCGCGCGCGATCAGCGGATCGCCGGCGGTGCCCACCACCTCGAATTGGGGGTCGGCAGAGATCATCTCGGTCAGCAGCTGGCGCACCAGAGCGGAGTCGTCGACGATGAGAACTTTGATGGTCATGGCAGTCTTCAAAAAAGTTCGATGGTGCCCGCAACCGGGGCCTGCACCAGCCTTGAGCGGTAGGCGTTTTCATCCGCGAGGTCGCTCTTCACGGCCAGCACGGTGAGGCGCTTCACCATGGCGCGGCCGGACTGCGGCAGATAGCCGATCTTGCGCGGGCAGCTATCGCCGAGATCCTGCGAGACGATGGGAATCCGCTCGGCCTTGAGGTAGTCGAGCACGAAGCTGATGTTGCGCGCACCGACATTGGTATCGGTGAAGCTCTTCATCACCGCGCCGCCGCCGAACACCTTGGCTTCCAGCATGCGGCGCGAGGCACCGAGCTTGAGCAGTTCGTTGACCAGGATTTCCATCGCGTAGCTGCCATAGCGCGCCGAGCTGCCGCCACCTTCACTGTCCGGCAGCATGAAGTGGTTCATGCCGCCGATGCCCAGCTCGCGGTCGCGGATGCAGGCGGACACGCAAGAGCCGAGCACGGTAGTCAAGGCCATCGCCTCCCCCGTCACATAAAACTCGCCGGGCAAAAGCTTGATCGCCGGCAGGTCAAACTGCCGCTCGTAGTAGTTGAAGGTGGCCCAGCCGTCGCCGGCGGCACCCGACTTTGCCCAGCGGTCGTGGGCCGATACCGTTTGCGCTGCGGCGCTCACGCACCCGCCCCATTCTTGCGCTTGGGTGCCGCGGCAGAGGAGGCCTCATGCACCGGCTCGTAGACGGTGCGACCGCGCGAGCGAATCAGATCGGCGCAGTGGAAGAAGCTTTCGGAGTGGCCGGCAAACAGCAGGCACTGCAGGCTCATCAACGGCAGGAACTTCTCGATGATCTGGTGCTGGGTCGGCTTGTCGAAATAGATCATCACGTTGCGGCAGAACACCGCATCGAACGGCCCCTTCAGGCCCCAGCGCGCATCGAGCAAGTTCAGCGGTCGCCAGCTGATGAGGCGCTGCAGCGGTTCGACCACCTTGCAATAGCCGGCATTCGCGCCACTACCGCGGCGGAAGAACTGCTTCAGCCGTTCAGGTTCCAGCTTGTCGACACGATCCATCGCGTAGACGCCGCGCTGGGCCGTATCGAGCACGTTGGTATCGATGTCGGTGGCGAGGATCGCCACCGGCGGGTTGAAGGTGCCGTAGTGCTCCACGGCGGCCATCGCCAGCGAGTACGGCTCCTCACCGGTCGAGGCCGCCGAGCACCAGATCAGGTGCCGCGGCTTTGGTGCGAGTGTGGCGAGATGCTCCTTCAGCATCTCGAAATGATGCGGCTCGCGGAAAAAGGCTGTGAGATTGGTGGTGAGGGCATTGGTGAAGCCCTCCCACTCCTGCTCCATCGAGCCGCTCTCGAGCCGGTCGAGGTATTGCTTGAACTCGCTCAAGCCCACCTCGCGCAGACGGCGCGCGAGGCGGCTGTAGACCATGTCCTCCTTGCTCTCGTTGAGCACGATGCCAGCTTTGCGATGGATGAGCTTGCTCACCCGGTCGAAGTCACGCGGCGTGAAGACGAACTCCCGCTCGCTCTCTCGTACTGCTGCTGTTCTCACACTGCTCATGGCGCATCCCGGTGGCAGTCCGTGGCTAGGGGCTTGGCTTTAGAACTCGGTCCACTGGCCGTCGCCACCACCGTTGGCCTTGGCCGCAGGTGCGGCCTGCGGCTGACGGCGTGCGGGGGGGGTGCGGGCCGGTACGGATGAGCTGCGCACGGCCTTCAAGGCCGGGCGGATGGGCGTGGGTGCTGTCGGGCGCTGCGCATAGCTCGGCACCACCTTGGCGGGCGGCGCCTCGTTACCAAGGCGGAACATCGCCACCGATTCGATCAGGCCACCGGCCTGCTCCTCCAGCGAGCGGGCGGCAGCTGAGGCCTCTTCGACGAGGGCGGCGTTCTGCTGGGTCATCTCGTCCATCTGCGTGATGGTCTGGTTGACCTGCTCGATGCCCTGGCTCTGCTCCTGCGAGGCGGCGGTGATCTCCGACATGATGTCGGTCACCCGCTTCACGCTGTTGACGACTTCGTCCATGGTCTTGCCGGCCTGCTCGACGAGCTTGCTGCCGTTGCCGACCTTCTCGACGCTATCGCCGATGAGGGACTTGATTTCCTTCGCAGCACCGGCCGAGCGCTGCGCGAGGCTGCGCACTTCCGCCGCAACCACCGCAAAACCGCGACCCTGTTCGCCGGCACGGGCGGCTTCCACCGCCGCGTTCAAGGCCAGGATGTTGGTCTGGAAGGCGATGCCGTCGATCACGCCGATGATGTCGGCGATCTTCTTCGAAGCCTCGCTGATCTGGCTCATGGTGGTCACCACGCTGCTCACCACCTGCCCGCCCTTGATGGCGACATCGCTGGCACCGATGGCGAGCTGGTTGGCCTGGCGCGCGTTCTCGGCGTTCTGCTTCACGGTCGAGGTCAGCTCTTCCATGCTCGATGCAGTTTCTTCGAGAGACGCTGCCTGCTGTTCAGTGCGAGCCGAGAGGTCGGTGTTGCCGCTGGCGATTTCCTTGGCCGCGGTGTTGATTGCCTCGCTGGCGGTCTTGATGTTGCCCACCACGCTCGCCATTGAGTCGAGCACCGCGTTCACGCCGCTGCACAGGTCGGCGATGTTGCCGTCCTTGCCCTCCATCGGGATGCGGCCGGCGAGGTCGCCTTCCTTGGCTGCCATCACCACATCCTGGGTCTGCCGCACCGCGATCTCCAGCTGCTGGGCCGCGCGCACCTGGTCGCCGACATTGCTGCAGTACTTCACTACCTTGAACGGCTTGCCGTTCATGTCGAGGATGGGGTTGTAGCTGGCCTGGATATAGACCTCCTTGCCATCCTTGCCGACCCGCTTGTATTGGCCTGAGTCGTATTCACCGCGGCCGAGTTTTTCCCAGAACAGGCGGTACTCGGTGGACTCCCGGTGCGCGCGCTCCACGAACATGCTGTGGTGACGGCCCTTGATGTCATCGAGCCGATAACCGACCACATTCAGGAAGTTCTCGTTGGCATTGAGGATGGTGCCATCGAGCTTGAACTCAATCACGCCCTGTGCCTTGCCGATCGCGGAGAGCTGGCCCTCGAAGTCGGCCGCCTTCATCTTGGCATCGGTGATTTCAGTCGCGAACTTCACCACTTTGAACGGCTTGCCGTTCATGTCCATGATCGGGTTGTAGCTGGCCTGGATCCACACCTCCCGGCCGCCCTTTGCGATGCGTTTGTACTGGCCCTGGTCGTATTCACCGCGGCTGAGTTTCTCCCAGAAGCCGCGGTACTCGGCACTTACCGAGTAAGCGGTCTCGCAGAAGATGCGGTGGTGCTGGCCGCGGATCTCGTCCATCGAATAGCCGAGCGTGCGCAGGAAGTTGTCGTTGGCGTTGAGGATGTTGCCCTTCAGGTCGAACTCGATCACCGCCTGGCTCTTGCCGATGGCGCTGATCTGGCCGGAGAAATCGGCGTGCTGCATCTTCTGGTCGCTGATGTCGGTGGCGTACTTCACCACCTTGAACGGCTTGCCGTTCATGTCGAAGATCGGGTTGTAGCTGGCCTGGATCCACACCTCACGGCCGGTCTTGTGGAAGCGCTTGTACTGGCCGGCGTCATACTCACCGCGGCCCAGCTTGTCCCAGAACACGCGGTATTCGTGGCTGGCCCGATACGAGGGGTCCACGAACATGCCGTGGTGCTGGCCCTTGATCTCGCGCAGGGTGTAGCCGAGTGTGTTGAGGAAGTTCTCGTTGGCGTTGACGATAGTGCCGTCCATCGAGAACTCGATCACCGCCTGCACCTTGCTGATGGCACCCAGCTGGCCTGCGACATCCGCCTGCTGCAACTTGGCCTCGCTGATGTCGGTGGCGTACTTCACGACCTTGAAGGGTCTGCCGTTCATGTCGAAGATCGGGTTGTAGCTGGCCTGGATCCATACCTCGCGGCCGCCCTTGCCGATGCGCTTGTACTGGCCCTGGTCGTATTCGCCACGGCCGAGCTTGTCCCAGAAGGCGCGGTACTCCGGGCTTAAGCGATACGCAGGCTCGGCGAACATCGAGTGGTGCTGGCCCTTGATCTCGTCCAGCGTGTAGCCGAGTGCGGTCAGGAAGTTCTCGTTGGCGTTGAGGATGTTGCCCTTCAGATCAAACTCGATCACCGCCTGCGCCTTGCCGATGGCCGCGAGCTGGCCGTTGAAATCCGCTGCCTGGAGCTTGGCAGCCGAAATATCGGTGGCGTATTTCACGACCTTGAAAGGCCTGCCCAGCGGGTCGAAGATGGGGTTGTAGGTAGCCTCCAGCCATAGCTCCTTGCCGCCCTTGCCGAAGCGTTTGTACTGGCCACTGTCGTGTTCGCCACGGCCGAGTTTTTCCCAGAACTGGCGATACTCCAGCGAGGTGCGCTCGACCGGCTCGACGAACATCGAGTGGTGCTGGCCTACCACTTCTTCCGCCGTGTAGCCCACGGTGTTCAGAAAATTGGCGTTGGCCGCCATGATGCGGCCGTCGAGCGAGAACTCGATCACCGCCTGCGATTTGTGGATGGCTGCAATCTGGCCCTCCATGTCCGCCTCGCGCAGCGCCTTGGCACTGATGGTTTTCGCGGCAGCAGCAGCAGCAGCAGCAGCAGCAGCAGCAGCAGCAGCAGCAGCAGCAGCAGCAGCAGGCTTGCCCTTGCTGGAGGCTTTGGCAAGGACTTTCGACGTGATTTTTTTGTTGGTCTTGATGGTCATGGCAGGTCTCTTGGTGCGCTGGGTCAGTGGGTTTTGTTGGCGTCGTCGCAGAGCGTGAGGTCGGCAGAACGCAGCAGCTTTTCGATATCGACAAGAATCAACATGCGGTCTTCAAGTGCACCGATTCCCGTAACGAACTGGCTGGCACCGCCGGCCTGCGCCAGGCCGAGATCAGGCGGCGGTCTGAGCTGCGACTCGGTGAGCTGCATGACGTCGCTGACGCCATCGACGACGATGCCGACGACACGCTTGGCGATGTTCAGGATGATCATCACCGTGAAGCTGTTGTATTCGACGACACCTACGTTGAACTTGATGCGCAGGTCGAGCACCGG
>JBKJJE010000106.1:0-52557 GCA_046598075.1 Stagnimonas sp. | reverse complement strand
GTCGTTGGTGCGGATGGCGCGCTTGAGCACGCTGGTGTGGGCGCAGTCGAACTGCAAACCCTCGGCCCGCATCAGCTCGCCGGCCTTCACCGCCTCGGCGCGTCCCGCTGCGGTGATGTCGACATCCACCCAGCCGGTAAAACGGTTGTCGAGATTCCACTGCGATTGGCCGTGGCGGAGCAGAACGAGTTTGCGGGTGGTCATGGTGTGGGCGGGAGCAGTGGAGGTTGGCGACGCGCCTGCAGTGCTTGTGGGGCGGCACGGCGTGGCGCGCGGATAGTCCATGAAGGTGGCCGCAGCATCAAGTGGCGGCGCCGGTCAGCCCGGCTTGCGGAACACCACGATGCGGTTGCTGTTGGTGCCCGCAGCATTGTTGGCAACCCCCCAGATGTGCGCGGTCTTGGTGAACCGCTGGGTGTTGATGAGCACCGCCTCGGCGACGAAACCCGCGGCAATCCCCAGCGGCATCACCACCTCGTCGAGCTTGATGCGGCCCTTGCTGACCTCGCCGACCTCAAACGCCACCACGCCGCCCGCGCGGGTGATTCGGAACAGTTCGAGCAGCACCGCGCCCATCACCTCCGACCAGGCCGCCACGGTGCGCGGCGTGGTGATGGCGGCCGCGATCTCGGCCACCGGCAGGCTGTTGAACCAGCCGCGCAGCCAGTTGTCACCGGCGTAATCCACCACGTCGAGAAACGGCGGTGAGGTGACGGTGAGGGCGACGCTGCCGTCGGCAATTTGCGGTGTGCGGCGGGCATCGCCGGTAAGGAACTGGGCCGTCTCGCCCGCCTGTCGCAGGTGGGCGGCTTGCGCAGGCATCAGCCCCTTCAGCAGTTGGCGGCTCTTTTTGAGAACCAGCGCGTGGGTGTCGCGATAGCTTGGCGTCTGCTGCCGCTTGCGGTTGATCAGCGCCTGCCGCGCCGCCGTCACCGCCTGGTTGGGCGGCATGCTGTAGACGCTGAAGAAGCCCGGCGAATGGCCGGTGAGCCGATTGGTGGCGACCATGCCGATCCAGTCGTCGAGGGCATCCGCAGTGCCGGCCACGCGGCGGCTGGACAGCCATTCGCGCAGGCCCAGAATCTCCTGCAGCGTGCTGGCCTCGAAGAACATCGAGAGATCGGGCGCGTCGTCAGCAGGCGCCGATCCGGGGATCAGTGCTAGCCGCGCTTCGACAGCAGCGAGATCAGGCACCGCCAGCCTGGGCGCCGCCAGCCGCGCCGAAAGCGGATTGACATCGTTGGCGATCACCCTGCGCCCCGACAGCGCCGCCTCGATGGCGGTGGTGCCGCGCCCACTGAAAGGGTCGTAGACGACATCGCCCGGCTGGGTGTGGCGAGCAATGAAATAGGCTGGCAGCTGCGGCTTGAAGCAGGCGCGGTAGCTGATTTCATGCAGATTGGCAGCCTGTCGCTGGCCCGCCGTCCACAGCTCCGCGGCGATCACCGGCGCATTCATCGACAACTCAATGGCTCTTGATCAGCGTGCCGATGCCATCGTTGGTGAACAGCTCCAGCAGTACCGAGTGCTCCAGCTCGCCGTTGATGATGACGGCAGTCTTCACGCCGGAGTGCACGGCGTCGAGCGCGCACTGCACCTTCGGCAGCATGCCGCCGTGGATGGTGCCGTCGTCGATCAGCGCCTGCACCTGGCCGACGCTCAAGCCGGTCAGCACGTTGCCGGACTTGTCCTTCACGCCCTGCACATTGGTGAGCAGCATCAGCTTTTCGGCCTTGAGCACGCTGGCGAGCTTGCCGGCGACCAGATCGGCGTTGATGTTGTAGGCCTCGCCGGCACTGCCCACCCCGACCGGTGCTATGACCGGGATGAAGCCGCCGGCTTCGAGGTGGTCGACCACCCGCGGGTCGATGGCATCGACTTCGCCGACCTGGCCCAGATCGATATCCCTTGCCTGGCCCTTGAGAGTGAGTTTCTTCGCACGGATCAGGCCGCCATCCTTGCCGGTGAGGCCTACCGCCTGGCCGCCCTGCTGGTTGATGGCGGCGACGATCGCCTTGTTGACCAGCCCACCGAGCATCATCTCGACCACGTCCATGGTCTCGCTGTCGGTGACCCGCATGCCTTCGACGAAAGTGCTGGTCTTGCCGAGTTTTTCCAGGTGCGCGCCGATCTGCGGGCCGCCGCCGTGCACCACCACCGGGTTCATGCCGACCGCCTTCATCAGCACGATGTCGCGTGCGAACGACTGGATCATGGCGTCGCCCTTCATCGCGTTACCGCCGTACTTGACGACGAAGGTCTTGCCCGCGAAACGCCGGATATAGGGCAGCGCCTCGGTGAGCACGCGGGCGATGTTCTGGGCTTTTTCGATGTCGATGGGCATCTGCTGGCGGATGTTTGCGGGGAGGAGGGGGCCGTCGCTCACGAGGGGCTGGAATCCGGTGCGGGCTCGGTACGGCCGCCGTGCCGGCAATCGTAGCGGGTCTGGGCGATGGTCGGCAGACTCGCGATCACCCGCTGCGGACTGACCTGAGGCGCTGCCACTTAAGCTGCTGGCCATAGCCCGACGGGGTCAGACGGTGCCGGTGGAACCAAAGCCGCCGGCGCCGCGATCCGAGGCATCGTGGAACTTGCCGACCACCTCGAAGGCGGCTTGCAGCACCGGCAGGAACACCAGCTGCGCGATGCGCTCGCCGGGGTTGACGGTGAAGCTGGCGTTGCCGCGGTTCCAGCAGCTCACCATCAGCTCGCCCTGATAGTCGGAGTCGATCAGGCCGGTGAGATTGCCGAGCACGATGCCGTGCTTGTGGCCGAGCCCGGAGCGCGGCAGGATCACCGCCGCAAAGTGCGGATTGCCGATGTAGATCGAGAGGCCGGTCCTGATCAGGGTGGTCTGTCCCGGTTCGAGCAGCAGCGGCGCGTCCAGCAGCGCGCGCAGGTCGAGGCCGGCGGCGCCGGGAGTGGCGTAGGCGGGCGCGGCAGCGCGCGGGTCGAGAATCTTGATCTGGATGGCTTTCATGGCTGCGGCTTGCACTGGAGTGATGGCGGGATGCCTGCCCGGCGCGAATCGCCCGGCCAGCGCGACGATGTTACCCACTTGCCTCTCGGGGCAGGGATTGCCGGAAGTCATCGGCGTCCGGCTTCACGCTGGCGCGCGGTTCCGTAACATCCACTGCCCGGCTGCGAGCCATGCAGTCAAACCAGGAGATTCCGCCATGAGCTTGTTTACCCACGTCGTCGTCGGCACCAACGATGTCGAGCGTTCACGCCAGTTCTACGACGCCGTGCTCGCCACTCTCGGCGCCCGGCGCCAGATGGACTTCGACGGCGCCTCGCTCTGGGGCAAGGACGCACCGGAGTTCATGGTGACCATGCCTGCCAACGGCCAGCCGGCCTGCCATGCCAATGGCGGCACGATCGGCTTTGCCGCCCCCAGCCGCGCCGCCGTCCACGAGTTCCATCGGGTGGCGCTGGCCATGGGAGGCAGCGACGAGGGCGCGCCCGGCCCGCGCAGCTTCACGCCCTCCGCCTACGCCGCCTATGTGCGCGACCCGGATGGCAACAAGCTCACCACCTACTGCTTTCTGCCGGCCTGAAGCGCAGCAAGCAGCCTCCCGACCACTGCCAACAACTCCCACCGGAACCGCCATGGACGTCCGTGCCGCTGTCGCTTTTGCCGCAGGCAAACCGCTTTCCATCGAAACCGTGCAACTCGAAGGCCCCCGCGAAGGCGAGGTGCTGGTCGAGATCAAGGCCACGGGCCTGTGCCACACCGACAAGTACACCCTCAGCGGTGCCGACCCCGAAGGCCTGTTCCCCGCCATCCTCGGCCATGAGGGGGCAGGGGTGGTGGTGGAGGTGGGGCCAGGCGTGAAGTCGCTGAAAAAGGGTGATCACGTCATCCCGCTCTACACCCCCGAATGCCGGGAGTGCGACTACTGCACCAGCCAGAAAACCAATCTCTGCCAGAAGATCCGCAGCACCCAGGGCCGTGGCCTGATGCCCGATGGCAGCTCGCGGTTCTCGATCGACGGCCGGCCCATCCTGCACTACATGGGCTGCTCGACTTTCGCGAACTACACGGTGCTGCCGGAGATCGCGCTCGCCAAGGTGCGCCAGGACGCGCCTTTCGAGAGCATCTGCTACATCGGCTGCGGCGTGACCACAGGCATCGGCGCAGTGATCTTCACCGCCAAGGTCGAGGCCGGCGCCAATGCGGTGGTGTTCGGGCTCGGCGGCATCGGTCTCAACGTCATCCAGGGCCTGAAGATGGTCGGTGCCAACAAGATCGTGGGTGTGGATACCAATCCCGCGCGCGAGCAGATGGCGCGGCAGTTCGGCATGACCCACTTCGTCAATCCCAAGGCCATCGAGGGCGATCTGGTCGGGCATCTGGTCGAACTCACCGGCGGCGGTGCCGACTACAGCTTCGAGTGCATCGGCAATGTGCAGGTGATGCGCCAGGCGCTGGAGTGCTGCCACAAGGGCTGGGGGGTGAGCACCATCATCGGCGTCGCCGAAGCCGGCAAGGAAATCAGCACCCGGCCATTCCAGCTGGTCACCGGCCGGCGCTGGATCGGTTCGGCCTTCGGGGGCGCGCGCGGACGCACCGACGTGCCGAAGATCGTCGACTGGTACATGGACCGGAAGATCAACATCGACGACCTGATCACCCACAAGCTGAAGCTCGAGCAGATCAACCACGGCTTCGACCTGATGGCGCGGGGAGAGTCGATCCGCAGCGTCGTCGTGTATTGACCCACGGCGGCCGTCCCAGGCCCACGCAACCGAAAAACAGCCTGTTTTCTGCTCAAAACCCGTGCTAGCTTTCGACAGCGCATCGCCTCGCAGGGCAAGGGGGAGGAAGATGAAAAGAGGGGGAGCAGGGGCGCTACTGATGCTCGTAGTCGCCATGGCCATGCCGGATGTGGCAGGTGCCGCCGACCTTGACCGGCCGCCGAAGGTGTTCAGCGAAAAGCAGCTGGCGCAGCAGCAGCGGATGAAGGACTGCGCTGCCGATGCAAAGGAAAAAGCCCTGAAAGGTGCGGACCGCCCGGCTTTCATGAAAACCTGCCTCGCCGGGGGCAGCGTCACCGTCGCCGTCGGCAGCGAGACCGCCAGTGCGCCCGACGATACCGAGGCCGCAGCGCGCGCGAAAGCGAAAGCCTGTCGGGCCGGCGCCAGGGAAAAGGCCTTGCAGGGGGCCGAACGCAAGGCCTTTATGAGCGAATGTCTCGGCAGATGATGGATGGCCTTACACTAGCCCGGGCAGCAGTGCTGCCCTTTTTTGTGCGTCGTGCGACCGCCAGTGGCATGGTTGGTGCTTCAAAATAGGGCATCGCCAGCCTGGCGATCACCCAATCCAGAAAGGCCCGCCGGCCAGCAGTCCCCCAGCGATTCATCCAACCCCAAGCAGGAGATCACCGATGTCGGGTTCAGACGTTCTCAAAATCATCAAGGACAAGGAAGTCAAGTTCGTCGACTTCCGTTTTTGCGACACCAAGGGCAAGGAGCAGCACGTCACCGTGCCGTCCCACACCATCGACGCCGAGCTGTTCCAGGACGGCAAGATGTTCGACGGTTCGAGCATCGCCGGCTGGAAGGGCATCAACGAGTCCGACATGATCCTGATGCCGGACGCCGACACTGCCTTCATCGACCCGTTCTTCGAAGACACCACGCTGGTCATCACCTGCGACGTCATCGAGCCCGCCACCGGCCAGGGCTATGCACGTGATCCGCGCTCGCTCGCCAAGCGCGCCGAGGCGTATCTGAAGAGCACCGGCATCGCCGATACCGCCTTCTTCGGTCCCGAGAACGAGTTCTTCATCTTCGATTCCGTTCGCTTCGACTCCGGCCTCAAGGGCTGTTTCGTCGAGATCGACGCCGAGAACGCCGCCTGGAACTCCGGCAAGGCCTATGAGCACGGCAACACCGGCCATCGTCCGGGCGTGAAGGGCGGTTACTTCCCCGTGCCACCAGTCGATGCACTGCAGGACATCCGTAGCGCGATGTGCACCACGCTGGAAGAGATCGGCATCATGACCGAGGTCCATCACCACGAAGTCGCCACCGGCGGCCAGTGCGAGATCGGCGTGAAGTTCGGCACCCTGGTGAAGAAGGCCGACGAGGTGCTGCGCCTGAAGTACGTGGTGCAGAACGTCGCCCATCAATTTGGCAAGACCGCCACTTTCATGCCCAAGCCCATCGTCGGTGACAACGGCAGCGGCATGCACGTGCACCAGTCGCTGGCGAAGGACGGCAAGAACCTGTTCACCGGCGCCGATGGCAACTACGGCGGCCTGAGCGAGCTGGCGCTGTATTACATCGGCGGCATCTTGAAGCACGCCAAGACCATCAATGCCTTCACCAACCCGGGCACTAACAGCTACAAGCGCCTGGTGCCTGGTTTTGAAGCGCCGGTGATGCTGGCCTACTCGGCGCGCAACCGCTCGGCTTCGATCCGCATCCCGTACATCGCCAACCCCAAGGGTCGCCGCATCGAAGTGCGCTTCCCCGACTCCTCGGCCAACCCCTATCTCGCCTTCGCGGCGATGATGATGGCGGGCCTGGACGGCATCCAGAACAAGATCCACCCCGGCGAACCCGCCGACAAGGATCTCTACCATCTGCCGCCCGAGGAGAGCGCGAAGATCCCGCAGGTCTGCCACAGCCTCGACATGGCGCTGGAGCATCTGGACAAGAACCGCGAGTTCCTGAAGAAGGGTGGCGTGTTTACCGACGAAGTGATCGACGCCTACATCGAACTCAAGATGCAGGAAGTCACCCGCTTCCGGATGACCACTCACCCCATCGAGTTCGACATGTACTACTCGCTGTAGTGAGTCGGGAAAAACTGCCGGTATGCAAAAAACCCCGCTTCGGCGGGGTTTTTTGTTGGCGCTGACCCGGGCGCTGTCGATGTGCCGCCGCACCGCGCCAGGCGGCGTGGCGCTGGCAGGCAGCGGCCTAGACCGGCGCATTCATTGCAGCCTAATCGGCAAGCCGCTACGCTCCTGACATGCGCATTTTCATCACCCTAGTTGCTGGTTTGCTCGCTCTGTCCGCCGGGGCGGCAGACGAGGTTTATCGCTGGGTCGACAAGGACGGGGTGATCCATTTCGGTGCCCAGCCGCCCAGCAAGGACGCCAAACCGGCCCAACTGCCCCAGATTCAGACCTATTCCCACCGGCTGGACAACAAGGTGCTGCCGCTGTCGCCCCTGGAGGCTGCAACAAAGCCGGCCTCCTCCGCGGTGCTCAAGGAGGTACGCATCCTGGCTCCGGTACAGGACGAGGTGTTCCGCGACGCTGCGGCCAGCGTCAGCGTGGTGGTGGCGGTGCTGCCGGCGCTGCCGGCCGGTGCCGGCATCGTGTTTTATCTGGATGGCGCCGCCAAGAATGCCAAGCCGGCTAGCTCCGGCAGCATGACCTTCAACAATGTCGAGCGCGGCGAACACAGCGTCAGCGCCGCCGTGGTCGATGTCTCCGGCAAGGAACTGATGCGCGCCGCGCCCGTCGTCTTTCACAGCAAGCCGCCGATCGCACGCTGATTGCACTTATTTGGTGCGTCGCGGGCCGGATATGCACAAATCCTGCGCACTTCCAGGGTGCATTTGACTGCCGGAATGGTGCGAGTTTTGCGAGACTGAGCGCATGGCACTGCTCACCCGCTCGAAAGTTTCCAGAATCAAGGCCGAAACGCTGCTGGACGGATTGACCACCGCGGTCATCTGTGTCGACCAGCACCTCCGCATCGCGGGCCTCAACCTGGCTGCGGAGAGCCTATTCGGGGTCGGACGCAAGCACGCCCTGCAGGAGCCGCTGGCGCAGGTGATTCCGCATTTCCAGCCGCATCTGGTCCGGCTCGGCCAGGCGGTGGAGCACTTTGCCGGCTTCATCGAGCGCGAGACCCGGCTGAATCTCAACGGCCACCCGCCGCTGACCGTGGACTGGACGGTCACCCCCTTCCAGGACGGCAAGCTGCGCGGCCTCTTGATGGAAATGCTGCCGCTCGACCGCCACCTGCGCATCAGCCGCGACGAAATGCTCAGCGCCCAGCACCAGGCCAGCCGGGCGATGATCCGGGGCCTGGCACATGAGATCAAGAATCCGCTGGGCGGCATCCGCGGTGCGGCGCAGCTGCTCGAACGCGAGTTTCCCGACAGCGAGCATCGCGAGTACACCCAGGTGATCATCAAGGAGGCGGACCGGCTGCAGAACCTGGTCAACCGCATGCTCGGCCCCAACCGCCTGCCGCAGAAGGCCACGCTCAACATCCACGAGGTGCTCGAACACGTCCGCCAGCTGGCGCAGGCCGAAGGCCAGCCGGGCGTCACCGTGCTGCGCGACTACGATCCCTCGATTCCAGAGGTGTTCGCCGACCGCGAGCAGCTGATCCAGGCCGTACTCAACGTCGTCCGCAACGCGCTGCAGGCGCTGAGCGGCAGCAACGGCACGGTGCTGCTGCGCACCCGAACCCGGCGCCAGTTCACCCTCAACGGCCAGCGTCACAAACTGGTCGGCCAGATCGATATCGAAGACTCCGGCATCGGCATCGCGCCAGAGATGATCGAGAAAATCTTCTACCCGATGGTGACCACGCGGCCCGAAGGCACCGGACTTGGCCTGCCGATTGCTCAGGTGTTGATCCATAGCCACGGCGGCCTGATCGAATGTGTCAGCCGGCCGGGGCAAACCATTTTTTCCATCTACCTGCCATTCGCACAGGCGGATGCACAGGCCGACGAGAAGGCCAGGGGTTTGGCATGAGCATTTCCGCTGCGCCAGTACGTTCCGCCATCCAGGTCTGGGTGGTGGACGATGACGAATCGATCCGCTGGGTGCTGGAGAAATCGCTGGCCCGCGACGGCATGGCGGTACGCACTTTCGAGGGCTCCACCGAACTGCTCGATGCCCTCGCCGACGAGCAGCCGGATGTGCTGCTCTCCGACATCCGCATGCCCGGCATCGACGGCCTGGCCCTGCTCGAACGGCTGCGCGCCAAATGGCCGACCTTGCCGGTCATCATCATGACCGCGCACTCCGATCTCGATGCCGCGGTGGCCAGCTACAAGGGCGGTGCTTTCGAGTACCTGCCCAAGCCTTTCGATCTCGATGCCGCCGCCACCCTGGTGCGCCGCGCCGCCAAGCCGCGCAGCATGGCCACGGCACCCACACTGCCGTCGCCGACCACCGCCATCATCGGCGAAGCACCGGCGATGCAGGACGTGTTCCGCGCCATTGGCCGCCTCGCCCAGAGCAACATCACGGTGATGGTCACCGGCGAGTCCGGCACCGGCAAGGAGCTGGTGGCGCGCGCGCTGCACGAAACCTCGCCGCGCGCCAGCAAGCCGTTCATCGCCATCAACACCGCGGCGATCCCAAAGGACCTGCTGGAGTCGGAGTTCTTCGGTCACGAGCGCGGTGCCTTTACCGGTGCCGCCATGCTCCGCAAGGGTCGCTTCGAGCAGGCCGACGGCGGCACCCTGTTCCTGGACGAGATCGGCGACATGCCGGCCGATTTGCAGACCCGCCTGCTGCGGGTGCTGCAGAACGGCGAGTTCTACCGGGTGGGCGGCACGAGTCCGATCAAGGTCGACGTGCGGGTGGTCGCTGCCACCCATCAGAACCTCGACACGCTGGTGACCGAAGGGCGTTTCCGCGAGGATCTCTATCACCGGCTCAATGTCATCCGGGTGCGTATCCCGGCCTTGCGCGAGCGGCCGGAGGATGTCGCGCCGCTGATGCAGCATTTTCTCGCCCGTGCCTCCGAAGAGCTGAAAACCGAACCGAAGCTGGCGCTGCCGGAGGTGATGGCCGCACTCTCGAGCTATCACTGGCCGGGCAACGTCCGCCAGCTGGAAAACACCTGCCGCTGGCTGACCGTGATGGCCCCCGGGCGGGAAATCCACCTGCAGGATCTGCCGCCGGAAATCCTGGTGACCCTGCCGCTGGCGGCGCGGGAGGCAGACTCCGCCAGCGGCACCACGGCTGCGGCAGCCCTCGCCGCCCCGCCTGCCGGCCCGCAGGCCGAGGCCGGCGCAGACTGGCTGGTGGCGCTGCGGCAATGGGCCGAGGCGGCACTGGCCAAGGGCCAGGATGGGCTGCTCGACGAGGCCGCTCCCGCCTTCGAGCGGGTATTGCTGGAAGCTGCGCTGGAGGCGACCCGTGGCCAGCGGATCGAAGCCGCAAAACGCCTCGGCTGGGGACGCAACACCCTCACCCGCAAGATCAAGGAACTCGGCCTTGGCGACGACGGCGAGGAGCTGCCCAAGCCGGATTGAACGACTTAAGGCTGTGAGCCGCCGTCAATGGGCAGGTCGAGGGCATGGCGCAGCAGCGCGCTTCTCGATACATAGCGGGCCACGGCGGCGTGGGTGGCGGCGAGCTTCACCGGCGGTGCGATGCCTGCTTCCAGCGCCTCGCTCCAGCGCAGCGCGCAAAGGCACCAGAAGTCGCCGGGGCTCAAGCCGGGGAACAGATATTCCGCACGCGGCGATACCAGGTCGTTGCCGCGCGCACTGCTGAAGGTCAGGAATTCGGCAGTCACCTGCACGCAGACCAGATGGCGACCGTGGTCGTGCTCGTCGGTCTTGCAGCAGCCGTCGCGGAAGAACCCGGTCAGCGGGGCGAAGGAGCAGGGCAGCAGCGGGCTGCCAAGGACGTTGAGGGCAGGGGCGGTGTTCATGCCGCCAGCGTAGCGGATGCCGCTAGCCCAGCGCCGTGTTTCGCGCCGGTTCAGTTTCACCGCGCACCATCGGCAGCCAGCCAGCGCCTGACTGCCGCATGATCACGCTCGACGTCCGCCACACCACCACTTATCGCTATGCCAATCCGGTGCGGTTCCTGGAGCATCGGCTGGTGTCACGGCCGCGCAGCAGCCACGAGCTGAGCCTGCTCGATACCGGCATCGCGATCACTCCGCCGGCGCAGCTGCGCTGGCTGCACGATGTGTTCGGCAATTCGGTGTTGCGGCTGACTTTCGATGACAGCGCCGACAGGCTGGTGGTGGAGTCCAGCTTCCGTGCCGAACACTATCCCGGCGATCCGCAGCAGCTGCTGGTCGACGACTACGCGCTGACGCTGCCGTTCGCCTACAACGATACCGACGAGCTCGATCTTGCCCCCTATCTGCGGCGCCACTACGACGATCCCGATGGCCTAGTGCAGTCCTGGATGCAGGGCTTCATCGACGCCAACGCCGGCGTCACCCTCGAGGTGCTGAACGCGATGGTGCAGACCGTGCAGCGCGAGTTCGTCTACCAGCGCCGCGACGAGCACGGCACCTGGGCGCCGACCACCACGCTGGGTTGCCGGGCCGGGTCCTGCCGCGATTACGCGTTGCTGATGATCGAGGCGCTGCGCAGCGTCGGCGTGGCGGCGCGGTTCGTGTCGGGCTATCTCTACGACGCGGCAGCCGGCGACGAGTCCGGCGTGTTGCTGGGCGGCGGCGAGACCCACGCCTGGTGCGATGTCTATCTGCCTGGCGCGGGCTGGGTGGCATACGACCCCACCAACGCACTGGTCGCGGGCCGCAATCTGATTCCGGTCGCCTTCGCGCGCGATCCCGCGCAGGTATCGCCGCTCAGCGGCGGCTTCGATGGCCTGACCGGCGATTTTCTGGGGATGGAGGTCAACGTCACTATCACCCGGGTGTAGCGGTGCTAGCGACCGGAGCGGGTCTTGATCTCGCCCTGCGCCAGGGTTTCGGCGCTGTTGCCATCGACATCGGCGGCCTGCAGGTCGGCACCTTTTTGCTTCAGCGCCTCGAGCAATTCCACACGTCCGAACAGCGCCGCATACATGGCTGGTGTCTGCCCGGCCGCGTTGCGCTGGTTGGGATTGCAGCCGCTGTTGACCAGCGTGCGGGCGATCGACAGCTCGCCCTTGAAAATCGCCCCCATCAGCGCGGTGTTGCCGCGCGCGTCCTCGGCGCAGGCGTCGGCACCGGCGCGCAGCAGCAGATTCACCGCCTCCGGCTGTCCGTGGTAGGCGGCGAGAATGAGTGCTGTATAGCCCTTGCCATCGCGGCTGTTGAGGTCGTACCCGGCGGCGATGAACTCCTGCAGCATCGGCAGATGGCCGCTGCGGGCGGCGTCGAAGAAATAGGTTTGCAGCTGGGACTTCAGGTTGCCGGCCGCAGCCGGGGTGGTGGCGTCATCAGCAGCGGGGTCAGCTGCATCGCTGCGATCTGAAAAAGACAGTGCGCACAACAGAAGCACCAGTGGGGCGGTGATGGCGCGGAGAGTTACAGGCATGGGCATTCTCCAGAAAAACGCCACTCCGACACCTGCCGGAGTGGCGGCTGCGAGGTTATTCGCTGAGCGTGGCAGCGCGCGCTTTCACGCTGGCCACTTCAACGCCGGCTTCCTTGGCCAGTGCGGTGCCGTAATCGCTGTCGGCCTTGTAGAAATGGCTGAGCATCACCGCCTGGGTTTCCTTGTTCTTCAGGTTCGCCAGCTCGCCACCCAGATTGCCGATCAGCTCTGCCTGCTGCGCCTTGCTGAGCGAGCGATAAAACTCGCCGGCCTAGCGGAAATTGAGTGATTTCTTCGGCATCGCCTGGGCCTGCTGGGTACTGCCACTCAAGGGCAGCGCCGAGTACTTCGCAGCCGCATCCTGCGGCTTCGGCTCGTTGCGGCTCGGCTCGTAGTTGACGCGGCTGGTGGTCGCACCCTTATCGCCTTCGCCCGCCTGATTGTTGTTGTTCACCGCAACCCTGGGCATGTTGATGGGCAGCTGGAACACATTGGTACCGACCCGATACAGCTGGGTGTCGTTGTAGCTGAAGATGCGGCCCTGCAGCAGCCGATCTTCGCTGGGCTCGATGCCGGGGACCAAGTTGCCGGGGGCAAACGCCGCCTGCTCGGTTTCCTGGAAGACATTGGCCGGATTGCGGTTGAGCGTCATGGTGCCGACCTTGATCCCCGGCACGCCGGGCCAGTTCTTGGTGGCATCCAGCGCGTTGAAATCAAAACTGCCGAGTTGCTCGGGCTTGAGCACCTGCACATACAGGTCCCACTTCGGAAAATCGCCGGCTCTGATGTGGCTAACCAGATCTTCGGTAGCGTTGTTGAAGGTCTTGCCCTGCAGCGCGTTGGCTTCGGCCTGGGTCAGGTTCTTTTCGCCCTGCAAGGTGTCCCAGTGGAATTTGACATAGGTGATTTCGTTCTTGGCGTTGACGAACTTGTAGGCGTGCACGCTGTTGCCATCCATCTGCCGATAGTTGGCGGGAATACCCTGCTCGGAGAACAGCCGCGACAGCATGTGGGTGGATTCCGGCACATTGCTGAAGAAATCGAAGATGCGCTCGGTGGTCTGCAAGTTGTCGTCGGGTGAGGGCTTCAGGCTGTGCACCATGTCCGGGAACTTGATGGCATCGCGGATGAAGAATACCGGCAGGTTGTTGCCGACCAGATCCCAGTTGCCTTCGTTGGTGTAGAACTTGGTGGCGAAGCCGCGCGGGTCGCGCAGCGTCTCCGGCGAGTGCAGGCCGTGGATGACGGAGGAAAAGCGCACGAATACCGGCGTCTTGCTGCCGGGCGTGAATACCTTGGCCTTGGTGTACTGCGAGATGTCGCCGGTCACCACGAACTCGCCATGCGCGCCGGTGCCGCGGGCGTGGACGACGCGCTCCGGAATGCGCTCGCGGTCGAAGCGTTGCAGTTTCTGGATCAGCTGCAAGTCCTGCAGCAGCACCGGGCCATCCGCGCCGGCAGTCTGCGAGTTCTGGTTGTCGCCGACCGGGGCGCCGTTGTCACGGGTGAGGTTGGCGGCATGGGCAGTGCCTGCCAGCAGCAGGGCGGTGCTGGCGATGGCGGTGAGTGCGGCGGCGCTGAACAGTCTGCCTGCCGTCAAAGTATAGGTATGCATGGATTGGTCTCCTTGGGATCTGGGGATGCTGCCCGGCGACCATAGGCAGCACAGACTCCAGGGGGTAATCGTTTCTCTCTGCTGCCGCGATTGAGTTTGCCGATGGTGCGTTGCACATCCAGCGGCCAGCAGGCCTACAGCCAGCCGCGCTGCTGCAGGAAGCGTTGGGCGTCGTCGCTGTCACCGGCGAACCAGGCCGCCGCGCTGCCGAGAATGAAGTGATAGCCCCAGGCATCCATATCGGCAAAACAGCGTGCCTGCGAATAACCGTCCAGCTGCCGGGCCAGCAGGCATTGCAGGTAGCAGACGGCGTTTTCCTCGGTGTCGGTGCCGCCGGCATTGGTATGCAGGGCCGCGCGGCGGCTGTCGTCGGCCAGCAGCCAGTGGCAGGCTTCATGCAGTGCCGAATGCACCGGGGTGTCGCCGCGCAGATGCAGCGCATTGCCGATCAGCCCGGCTTCCGGCTCGCCCCAGTAGCTGCCCGGAATCGACTCCGCGCTGGTCACCGCATGGATCACCAGTCCGCGCGGCGCCAACAACTTATCGAGGGCCTGCGGCGGCAATTCGGCAACGGTCAGCACGGTCATGCGGGAAGACTCCGGGTGCGGCACAGTCTAAGGCCTGCACATCTCCTGCTCCGGCCGGACCAAACACCCATGAAGGATTACAGCCCGCTGTCGCTGCGCATCGGCATCGACCTTGGCGGCACCAAGACCGAGGCCGTGCTGATGGCGCCCGACGCCCGCATCCTGGCGGTGGAGCGGCTGCCCACGCCCTTTGAGGACTATGGCGGGCAGATCGCCACCATCGCCGAGCTGGTGCGGCGGATGGAGCGCGCAGCCGGACAGGCCGGCCTGCCGGTGGGCATAGCACATCCCGGTGCACTCAGGCCCGACAGCGGGCTGATCCAGAACGCCAACTCCATCTGCCTGAACGGCAAGCCGCTGCAGGCCGACATCGAGGCGTCGCTGGGGCGTGCGGTACGGATGGCCAACGACGCTGACTGTCTGGCGGTGTCGGAGGCCGCCGATGGCGCCGCTGCCGGGGCCGGTTCGGTGTTTGCGGTGATTCTCGGCACCGGTGTCGGCGGCGGCATCGTCATCGACGGCAAGCTGCGTGCCGGCCCCAATGCCATCGCCGGCGAATGGGGCCATAACCCGCTGCCCTGGCCGCGCCCGGACTGGGGCGAGGTGCCCGGACCACTGCACTGGGATGGCCGCCATGGGGCCATCGAGGCGTACCTGTCGGGTCCGGGCCTGGCCGCCGACCACGCCCGAGCGAGCGGCCAGAGCCTCGGCAGCGAGGCCATTGTTGCCGCTGCCGAGGCCGGCGACGAGCGTGCCGAAGCCAGTCTGCACCGCTACCAGCACCGGCTGGCGCGGGCGCTGGCGAGCGTCATCAACGTGCTCGATCCGGAGGTGATCGTGCTCGGCGGCGGACTGTCGCGGGTGGCACGACTCTATACGCAGGTGCCCCTGCTATGGGGCCAGTGGGTGTTCGCGGAGACCGTGAAGACCCGCCTGCTGGCAGCGGCACATGGCGACAGCAGTGGCGTGCGCGGTGCCGCCTGGCTGTGGCCGGTACGGCTTTAGCCTGCCGACGCGCCCTTACGCGCCGGGGCTGTCGGTGGCCGACAGCCGCGCGCTGGTGACGGTGAGCCGGTAGATCAGGGTCTGGGCGAAGGTCTTGTAGAAGCGCAGCTGGCTGTCGGAGGCCAGGTTGTCGAGCAGCGAGGCGTTGATCTTCAATGCCAGCACCTGGCTGGCGGCAATCACCGAGGCGGTGCGCTTGACGTTGCTGAGCAGGCCGATCTCGCCGAAGCAGTCCCCCTTGCCGAGCACATGGATCGGCTTGTCGTTTTTCTTGACGATGGCCTGGCCCATGGCAAGGATGTAGAACGAGTTGTCCATCTCGCCTTCCTCGAGAATCAGCTTGCCGGACGCGTAGGTCTTCAGCTGGCAGGCCGAGAGCACTTCGTCCACTTCGGTTTCGTTGAAGGCGTTGAAGAACGACAGGCCGCGCAGCGAATCGCGGTTTTCGCGGCGGCTGGCCTGGGCGTCGCTCTGGCGCATCCGCTCCAGCTCGCGGGTCAGGTCGCTCGCTAGATCCTTGCCGGACTGGTAACGATCGGCGGGTTTCTTGGCGAGCAGCTTGGCGGCGATGTTGCAGATGTCTCTCGGGATGTCGGGCCGCTTGGTTTCGATCGACGGCGCCGGCTGATTGCGGATGGCAGCGAACAGCCCCGGCAGGTGCGGCGAGAAGAAAGGCGTTTCGCCGGTGAGCAGCTGGTACATCACCGCACCCAGCGCATAGAGATCGGAGGTGGGCCCCAGCGGCAGGCGCGAAACCTGTTCCGGCGACATGTAGAGCGGCGAGCCGACTGCGGTCATGCCGTCTTCGGTTTTGCGCTCGTTGATCTCGGCAATCGAGAAATCCATGATTTTCGGCACGCCGTCCGAGGTGATCATGATGTTGCTGGGCTTGATATCCCGGTGCAGCACGCCCTTGGAGTGTGAATAGTCCAGGCCCCGGGCGCATTTGCAGATCACATCCAGCGCCTTCTCCAGCGGCATCCGGGGGCCGTTCTTGCGACACCAGGGCAGCAGGGTGTCGCCATCGACATATTCCATGACGATGTAGCAGAGATCGATCTCCATGCCGGCGTCGTAGAGCGCGACGACATTGGGATGGTTGAGCATGCCGGCGGCACGCGCTTCGGTGAAAAAGCTGCTGACCGGCGAATCCTTGCCGCCGAGATGACGTGGCTCCTCGCTCAGCTGCAGCGCGATCTTCACCGCCACATCGCGCCGCACGAAAGGATCGAAACCCTTGTAGACCAGCCCGCTCGCGCCTCGGCCGAGCATGCCGGCAATCTCGTACTTGCCGATCTTGTTGGGCGCCTTGCCGCCGAAAAACTGCGGCGTATCGTGGTGGCTGTCGGTGGGATTGCTCATGGCCAGGTCATACCGTGCGTTGCGTCGAGCATAGTCCTATAGCTTGCCGCTGAGACGTCCGCGGATAAATCCGGCGATGGCTGCGATGGCGCGGTCGGCCTCCGGCATCTGTCCGCCATGCAGCTGCCAGACGTGCCACATGCGCGGCCAGATCTGCAGCGTCACCGCCACACCCTGCTGGGTGGCCGCCTGTGCGAGACGGGTGGAGTCATCCAGCAGCAGTTCGTCGGTGCCGACCTGCACGAACAGCGGCGGCAGGCCGCCGAGATCGGCAAACAGCGGCGACAGCGTCGCGGCGCGCGGGTCCTGTCCGCCGGCGTAGTCCCTGGCGGCGGCGAACATCATGGGTTTGCTGAGCAACCATTCCTTCTGGGTCGGCGATTGCATCGAGCCGCTGTTCAGCGCCATGTCGGTGTACGGTGACAGCAGCACGATGCCGGCTGGCTGCGGCAGCGGCTCGGCCTTCAGGCGCAGCGCCAGCGCCAGGCTCAGACCACCGCCTGCGGAATCGCCGGCGATGATGATCTGCTGCGGCGGGATGTTCTGCGCCAGCAAGCCCTTGTAGGCGGCCAGGGCGTCGTCCACCGCCGCCGGATGCGGGTGCTCGGGAGCCAGCCGGTAGTCCGGCACCGCCACCGTGACGCCGGCCGCGCGCGCGATTCGCGCGGTGAGGCCGCGATGGGTGCGTGGCGAGCCGGTGACGTAGGCACCCCCGTGCAGGTACAGCACGAAGCCCTGCGCAGCCGCACCGGCATTGCGCACCCACTCCACCGGCACGCCGCCGAGCGGGTCATGACTCACCCTGGTGCCGCGCGGCACCCACAGCAGCCGGGCGAGTTTTTCCAGCCTGGCGCGCGAGGCCGGCCCCACCGGCTGCGCCAGCGTCGGGCGCATCACCGCATGGACGAACCAGCGCACCAGCAGGGCGCGCAGTGACAGCGAGGTGTTCTCAGCGGGGGCGATCATGGGCTTGTCGATATTCCTCGGGCGGCCAAGCGTAGCGTTTTGAGTTGTCGCGGGTGCATGTTTTTTTTGGGCATGGCGGAGGTCGGCTGCCGGCGGCGCAAGTGCGCGACGACAGCTGATTTTCCCTGCCGGGCAGACCCAAAAATTGACAGGCCGTTGACGGTCGTCTGGATAGTGTCAGCGCACCAGCGGTTCATCTTCGCAACCGCGTCTTTCCAGGGAGTTGTCATGCGTTTCATCCGCTCTGCGGTCGCCCTTGCGGCGGCTGCGTTTTGCCTGCCGGTCATCGCAGCCGAAGTGCCGGTGCTCGAGCCGGTGCAGATCACCGCCAGCCGCCTGCCGGAATCGGTCAGCCTGGTGCCGGCCACCGTCAGCGTCGTCCGAGGCGAGGAGCTGCGCGCCCGGGGTGCGAGCGACCTGCGCACCGCACTGTCGCTGGTCGCAGGCGTCGAGATCGCGCCGGGTGGCGACGCAGGCCCGGCCGGCAGCGTGCCGGCCTTCTATGGCTTCCGCGAGTTCGATGCCTTCCTGCTGGTGGTCGATGGGGTGCCCGCGGGCGGTGCCTTCAACCCCACGCTCGGCACGCTCGACCTGCACAACATCAAGCAGATCGAAGTGCTGCGCGGCGCCGCCCCTGTGATGTTCGGGGCCACCTCCTTCGTCGGCGTCATCCACGTCATCCACTACCCGGCAGGCGAATCCGAGAACAGCACGCGGCTGACGCTGGGCGTGCCGGGCAGCGGCGGCGTCTCCGGCGCCACCGTGATCTCCAACGGCAAATACAAGCAGTCGCTGCAGGGCGACGTCAGCCGTGACAGCTGGAGCGACGACCGCACTGCCGCCAACCGCGCCCACGCCAGCTACCGCTTCGCCACCCAGCTCGCCGGAGGCACCGTGCGCGCCGACGCCGAGCTGTTGCAGCAGCACCAGATTCCGGCCGGCCTCACCCGCCGTCGCGGCATCAACGGCAGGCAGCGGCTCTGGCCCGAGACCTCGCCCAACGACAATCAGAATCCGTCCGACGCCCACATCAACGAAGGCCGTCGCCAGCTCACGCTCGGCTACGATCTCGCAGAGACCGCTTTCGGTGCCTTCGGCAGCACGCTGGCGGTGACGCAAACCGATACCAGCTACCTGCGCGGCTTCCTCGCCGGCAGCGGCCTCGCCGCACCGCAGAGCACGCTGCCGGCCAGCAACGACGCCAACGGCTTCAACCAGAGCCGCAACGTGCTGGACGTCTACTTCGATGCACATCTGAGTAAGCGTTTCGGGCTGGCCAGCCTCACCTATGGTGTCGATGCCCTGCATGGCAAGGCCGATGTACGCACCAGCAATTTCGCCTACCGCGTCAGCCGCGATGGCAGCGTGCAGGAATCGTCCGCGCAGGGCGATGCCGGCGAGGCCTTTGCCAGCAAGGATAGCCGCGATTTTCTCGGCGCCTACCTGCAGGCCAGCGTGCAGCTGCTGCCGACAGTCGAGCTGGTCACCGGCCTGCGCCTCAACAATACCCACGAGGCCCTGCGGGTGACCGCGAATGCGCTTGCCAATCCCGCCATCGGCGATGGCCAGCCCGAGCGCGGCGAGCAGCAGAAACTCGACAAGACCCGTCTGAGCGGCACGGCCGGCCTGAGCTGGCAGGCCATCACCCAGGGAGCCAACACCGTGGTGGCCTACGCCGACTACCGCAACAGCTTCAAGCCGCTGGCCTTCGAGTTTGCGGTGATGCAGGAGCCGGACGAGGAAATCCTGCCCGCCGAAACCGCGCGCACCTACGAGGCGGGCCTCAAGGGCGGCTGGTTCGACGGCGCGTTCAAGTACGACGTGTCGGGCTTCTACATCAACTTCGACAACGCCAAGACCTACACCGCGGCGGGTGAGGAAACCGGCGGCGGCGTGATCCGCTTCCAGGGCGTGGAGATGGAGACCCGCACCAGGCTCTGCAAGAACCTCGATCTCGCTGCCAACTATGCTTTCCACCAGACCCGCTACCGCTTCTTCCGCACCGACGACGGTACCGATGTCTCCGGCAATCGCCCCGAGTTCGCGCCGCAGCAGACCGCGGCACTGGGCCTGCTCTATCTGCCGGCCACCGGCTTCAATGCCGCAGTGATCGACAGCTTCACCGGCGGCCGCTTCCTCAACAAGAAGAACACCGGCCCGCTGCACAGCTACAGCACCATCGACGCCCATCTCGGCTGGACCTCGGCCAGCGGCTTCGGGGTGTCGGTGGACGGCACCAACCTCACCAACGCCCGCGACGCGGTGTCTGAAAGCGAGTATTCGGAGGAGATCAATGGCGCGGCCTACACCCGCCTGCAAGGCCGCCGGGTGCTGTTGAGCCTGTCGAAGACCCTGTAACCGTCCCGATGCGAGAGTTGGCGGTCATTCAAAGGCGAAAGCTGTTTGAATGACCGCTTTTTTGCATGAGCTGCTGCGCCATCCGCATGAGAGATTGACCATGAAGCCGAACCCCATGCTGTCCCGCAAACTGCCCGGCCAGCTTCTGGCGGCAGCTGTTTTCGCTGCCGTGCCGGTGGAGAGCGAGGCCGAGGCCGAGGAGAACCGCCGTCGCGACAGCGTGCTGCTGGCGCCGGTGCAGGTCACCGCCAGCCGTTTCGCCGAATCCACCTTCGAGGTGCCGCAGCCGGTGACGGTGCTCACTGCCAAGGACATCAGCGAGCGAACACCACAGGTGATGGCCGAGCTGCTGCGCGGCCAGCCGGGCGTGTTCTTCCAGCAGACCGGGGCAGGCCAGGGCATGGCCATCGTGCGTGGCCTGAAAGGCTCCGAGGTGCTGCATCTGGTCGATGGCTTCCGCCTCAACAATGCCTTCTTCCGCACTGCGCCTTCGCAGTACATCGCCCTCGTCGACCCCTACAACATCAGCCAGCTGGAGGTGCTGCGCGGCCCCTACGCCACTCTCTACGGCAGCGATGCCCTGGGCGGCGTGGTGCAGATCACCACGCCGGAGCAGCGCTTCACCGGCAGTAAGCCGGACTATCGGACCAGGCTGCTCGGCCACTACGCCAGTGCCGACCTCGCCAGGGTGGGGCGCATCTCCCACGCCATCGGCAACCAGACCTTGTCGGTCGCCGGCGGCATCACCACCGCCAGCTACGGCAACCGCGATGTCGGCGGCAGGGCCCAGGCCGCGGACGGCAATGGCAACATCGATTTCAATTCGAAACGCGCCGGCCCGGCCGAATACACCGCGCGCAGCTATGACCTGAAGGCGATCTACACGCCCACCGTCGCGCAGGAGCTGATGTTCAGCTACCAGCTGTACGACGTGCCCTCAGGCTTCCCCCGCTACAACGAGGTGGTGCCGGGGTCGAAGCCCGTCGTCGCGGGCGACAACCCGGCGCGCTTCGAGTCCCGCTACTTCAACAGCCGCGAGTTCTTCCACCTGCGCTATCGCTACTCGGCACCGCTGGCCTTGGTGGACAGCCTCGAACTGCATCTCGGCCGCCAGCTGATCGAAGACAATCGCTACGACCGCTTCAAGCCCAACGCCGGCACCACCCGCGTCCAGCTCGAAAACAACCGCTCGACACTCGACGGCCTGACGGTGACCGGCCGCACGGCACGCGGCGCGCATCGCCTCAGCTACGGCGTCGAGCTGTATCGGGACCAGGTCGACAGCGGCATCCTGAGACAGAACAACGGCGGCACCTTGATGCCCAGCAGCGCGACCAGCCTGGCGTTCAAGAGCCGCTTCCCCAACGGGGCGCAGTCGGACAACTACGGCGTCTATCTGGCCGATGCCTTCAAGGCCACCGACCGCCTGCTGCTGGATCTCGGCGTGCGTGGCAACCGCACCCGCACCCGCCTGCCGGCGGCGCCCGAGTCGGACCGGCCGATCGGGTTCAAGGTCGACAGCACCGACTACTCCGCGCAGGTCGGCCTGCGCTATGCACTGACGCCGGCGCTGGCCTACACCGCCAATGCCGGGCGCGGTTTTCGCGCGCCCAACATCAACGACCTGGCGGCAGTCGGCAGCCGCAGCAACAATCGCTACGTGGTCAGCAACCCGGGCCTGCAGCCGGAGACCATCAACAGCGTCGACACCGGCTTCAAGTGGCGCAGCAGTGTTTTGACGGGCGAGGCGGTGGCGTTCTATTCGAAATATGAAGACCGCATCGATCTCATCCGCAATGCCGTGCCGCGCGGCAGCGGCGAGTGCCCGGCCACTGGCGAGAGCAACGACTGTTCGCAGAACCAGAACATCCAGCGAGCCGAGTACTACGGCTTCGAGGGCGCGCTGCGCTACCGGCTGCGGTCCAACCTGATCGCCTACGGCAGCCTCAACTATGTGCGTGCCGAGAAGCGTGTCGACGGCAGCACCGAGCCCGGCAACCGCATTCCGCCGCTCAATGGCGTGCTCGGCCTGGAGTGGAAGCTCGCCTCCGAAATCAGCATCGAACCCTCGCTGTGGATGAACGGCACCCAGAATCGTCTCGACAGCGTCGACATCGCCGACAACCGCATCGCCGACGGCGGCACCGCAGGCTTCGCGGTGGTGAACCTGCGCGCCGGCTGGACACCCAACGACACTTACAAGCTGCAACTGTTCGGCGAAAACCTGCTCGACAAGTCCTATCGCGAGCACGGCTCCGGTATCGATGGCCGGGGCCGCGGAGTGGGCGTCACCGTCGAAGCCAGGTTCTGATCTTCACGATGCATCCACGGTGATGGCGCAGCCCGCCTAGGCGGCTTTTTTCGGCGTGGCGGTGACCGCGCACCAAAAAAAGCCCGCCGAAGCGGGCCTGAAAGTGCTGCGAGAAAGCCGATCCGACTACATGCCGACGATGCCGCCGTCGTTCTTGGTGATCACGATGGTCGACGAACGCGGGCGTCCGGTGCCGGTCGCGGCGTCGCTGGTCGGGTTGCTGCCCATCGGCCAGTGGCTCTGGAAGGTCTCTGGCTTGGTGAGATCGACGCCGCTGATGACTTCGCCCGGATGCTGGATGTTGACGAACATGGTCTTGCCATCCGGCGTCATGTCCACGCCGGTGATCTCGCAGCCTTTCGGGCCGACCAGAAAACGGCTGATGACCGGCGTCTGGCCGAACTCGCCAGGGATCGTCACCAGCATCTGATTGTTCGACAGGGCCTGGGTGCCCGAACCCGGCAGGCCGGTACCATTGGTGAAGTTGCTGCCATCGTCGGTCTGGATCCAGAGCAGGCCGCGCGGGTCCATCCAGAGACCATCGGGGCTGGAGAAATCACTGGCGCCGCCGAGCTGCGAGATGTTGTTGCTGGCGTTGTCGGCGCGCGCACCGAATACCAGGATTTCCCAGCGGAAGCTGGTGGCGGAATTGTCGCCGCCCGCTTCACGGATGCGGATGATGTGGCCGTTGGCATTGCCGACGCGCGGGTTGGCGGCATCGACACCGATGTCCTGACCGCCCTTGTAGATTTCCGGCAGTTCGGTGGCGGCGCCATTGCCACGACCGGAGTTGTTGGTGAGCGTGAAGAACACGTCGCCATTGGCCTGATTCACCGTCGCCCACTCGGGGCGATCCATGTTGGTGGCGCCGGCGATGTCCGCGGCACGGCGGGTGACGATGGCGATGTCGGCCGGGGTGCCGAAGCCGTTGCTGGCGGACAGCCCGTTCTTGCCGGGGGCCAGCTCCAGCCAGCTGCCGCTGCCGCTGGCATCGAACCTGGCGGCGTAGAGCTTGCCGCTGTCCAGGTACTTGTCGCCGGCGGCGATGCCACCGCCGATGTCGGCCGCATCCCAGCTGGCGGTGGAGACGAACTTGTAGATGTACTCGAAGCGGCCATCGTCACCCATGTAGAACACCACCGGCTTGCCGGCGACGAACTTGCCCGGCCAGCAGCCTTCGTGACCCATGCGGCCCAGCGCGGTGCGCTTCTTCATCGGCGCGGCGGGGTTGAAGGGATCAATCTCGACGACGTAGCCGAAAGTGTTCGGCACATTGCGGAAGTCGCTGCTGGCATCGCTACCGGTGGCGGTGCAGTCGAAACGCTTGAACTCCGCCTCGCCGCCGGCGGCGGTATCCCAGTTCAGGCCCTGGAAGCCGACGAAATCCTGGGTGGCGCTGCCGCTGGCATTGATGGTGCGAATGCCATAACGCTCGATGTCATCGCGGCGCAGCTGATCGGCCTTGTTGCGGAAGAAGTAGCCGGCCCAGTTTTCCTCGCAAGCCAGATAGGTGCCCCAGGGGGTATAGCCGTTGGCGCAGTTGTTGAGCGTGCCCTGCACGTTGATGCCATTGCCGAAGCTGCCGCCGTTGGCGGTGTAGCTCTGGTGCCTGAGGCGCGCATCGGCGGCGGCGGGGCCGGCGACGAGCATCGGCGTGCGGGCGGTGATGCGGCGGTTGTCGATACCGTCGAGATTGATGGTCATGCCATTGCCGGTGGCGCCACGGGCGACCTCGACCACACTCACGCCGTGGGCCTCGACTTCCTTCAGCACCTCGGCGGCCACCCGCTGGTTGCCGCCGCTGCGGCTGAAGTTGACGCCAGGCTGGTGCAGATACAGCTCGGTCAGTGCCTCGTGGTTCATCACCAGCAAGCCACGCGCGGAATTGCCAGGTGCGAAACCGCCGGCGGCACCCATGCCGAAGTAGTAGAGCGCGTCGAAGTGATCGCCGGCGCGGTTGGCGAAGTCGGTATCGCTGCCGTCGTTCTGGTAGGCCGGGATGCCGGACTTCACCGGGTCGCCCAGGCTGTAGAGCACCGTCGCGCTGTAGCCGGCGGGGATCACCACCCGGTCGGCGAGGCTCTTGCCAATGCTGGCGACTGCGGGGGTGGGGGCGACGAGGTTGCCGGCGCTGTCGGCACAGCCGGCCAGCAGCGTGCCGCCGGCAGCCACCGTGGCGGCGGCGGTGACGCCCGCCATCACTTCACGGCGGGTCATCTGAGCGTGCATCACCTGCTGGTAGAAATTCGGGCTGGACTCGTCGACGGTCAGGTTGTCGATGATCTCTGGATGGTTGTGCGACATGGATCGGTTCCTTGCTGGGCTGGGCTGGGACTGGGGTGGGATGCGGAGCCGGATCAGCCTAGTAAGGCCTTGTGAAGCTCCGGCGACGGTTTGGTTACAGGCCGTTCATCCGGCAGTGCCGCCCGGTTTTGGCAGCGCATCGGCAGCGGGGCTAAGATGCGCGCCTTCTCAAGGTCGGTTTTCTCCTTCATTGGACGCCCCCCAAGCCCTGGTCCAGGTCGTCGTTTCGCCTGATCCGCTGCTGCACCAGTTCCACGTCCAGCTCTCGCTGGACGCTCCCCAGGACTGTGTGTTCCGCCTGCCCAACTGGATTCGCGGCAGCTATCTGGTACGCGATTTCGCCAAGCACGTCTCCGGGCTGACGGTTGAGCGTGCAGGCGTGTCACTGGCCATCGAGCGGCTCGACAAGTCCAGCTTCCGGGTGCCAGCCGACGCCGGTGCGCTGACGCTGCGCTACAGCGTCTACGCCTACGATGAATCGGTACGCAAGGCTTTCGTCGACAGCCGACGCGGTTTCTTCAACGCCTCCTCGCTGGTCTACTGCCCCGGCGGATTCGAGCATGCGGCGTTCGAACTCTGCATCGGGAAACCGGCACTCGACAGCGCCCAGCACTGGCAGCTGGCGACTGCGCTTGCCCCGCTTGCCACCGATGCCGCAGGCTTTGGCCGCTACCTGGCGAAAGACTTCGAGACGCTGATCGACTCGCCGGTGGAAATGGCCGCGTTCCAGCGCATCGACTTCGTCGCCGGCGGGCTGCCGCACACGCTGACGCTGTCGGGCCGCGTTGACGCCGATCACGCCCGGCTGGCAGACGACCTGGCGCGGATTTGCAGCGTGCAGCGCAGCTTCTTCGGCGATGAGCCGTCGATGCCGCGCTACTGGTTTCTGACCAACGTCACCGCCGGCAGCTACGGCGGCCTCGAGCATCGCGAATCCACGGCTCTGGTCTGTGCCCGCAGCGACCTGCCGCGTCCCGGCATGCCGGGCATGAGCAAGGAGTACCGGACGTTCCTCGGCCTTGTCAGCCACGAGTATTTTCACCTGTGGAACGTCAAGCGCATCACCCCGCGCGCCTTTGCCGACAGTGACCTGCAGGCGGCTGCCTACTCGCGCGACCTCTGGCATTACGAAGGGGTCACCAGCTATTACGACGACCTGTTCCTGCTGCGCGCGGGTCTGATCGACGCAGCGACCTATCTCGATCTCGTCGCCGAGGCCGCGACCCGGCTGGAGCGCACGCCGGCACGCCACATTCACACGCTGGCCGATGCCAGCTTCGAGACCTGGATCAAGTACTACCAACCGGACGAGAACAGCCCCAACGCCAGCACCAACTATTACCTCAAGGGCGCACTGACCGCGCTCTGTCTGGATCTGATGTTGCGCCGCGACAGCTGCAGCTCGCTCGATGCGGTGCTGCAGGCACTCTGGCAGCGGTATGGCCGCGACGATGTTGCCGCTCCCGAAGGGGTGCTGGAAGCGGTCGCCGCCGAACTCTCCGGTCTGGACCTGAAACCCTTTTTCGATACGGCCCTGCGCGGCACCACCGAACTGCCGCTGGCCGCGACGCTGGCGGCCTTCGGCGTGCTGGCCGAGCGGCGGGTGGCGACCGGCGAGAGCGATGGCGGCGGTCGCGGCAGCGGCACGCCGCAACGCTGCACGCTCGGCTGCAAGCTCAAGGCCGATGGCAGTGTCGCCCACGTGCTGGCGGGTTCGCCCGCGCAGCAGGTGGGGCTGGCCGGTGGCGACGTGCCGGTGGCGCTGGATGGCTTCAGTGTCTCCTCCGGCAGCTTTGCACGCCGGCTGAATGCGCTCACGCCCGGGGTGCCGGTGGAGCTGTTGTGGTTCCGCAGCGACGAGCTGATGCGCGCCGCGATCACGCCGCAGGCAGCGGCGGCCGACTGCTGGACGCTGACCCTGATGGAAGCGCCGAGCCCCGAAGTGGCTGCCCGCCGCAAAAGCTGGTTGGGTACCTGATGGCCATTACCCGCAACAGTCTGCCAACCCATTTTTCCGCCATTGTCGAGTCTGAGGTGCAGAGCCTCGGTGCCCTGTTCGATGCCCGCGTGCTGCGCACTCCGCAGGCCATCGCCTGCCGCTGGTTTGATCGCCCGACACAGCAGTGGCAGGCGCTGAGCTGGGCCGCGCTCGACGCAAAAGTGCAGTCCCTCGCCGACGCCCTGGCCAGCTGCCAGCTGGCCCCCGGCGCACGGGTGGCACTGATGCTCGATAACGGTCCGGACTGGATCGCCAGCGAGCAGGCGATCTATCGGCTGGGTTTGGTCAGCGTCGGCATCTACATGGCCGATACCCCTGGCAGCGCCGCCCATGTCCTGAACGATTCCGGCGCCGCCGCGGCGTTCTTCCGCGACCGTGCACAGTGGTCGGCGGTGGCCGCCGAAAGCCCGCTGCCGGAATTGCAGCGGGTGGTGCTGATCGGCGATGTCGCTGCTGCGGACGACCCACGCACGCAGTCCTTCGCCGACTTCCTCACCAGCGCGACAGGCACGGCCATGCGCGCAATGCCTCAGGCCAGCGAGCTCGCCAGCCTGGTCTACACCTCCGGCACTACCGGCAGGGCCAAGGGCGCGATGATGAGCCATGCGGCACTGCTGGCGAACGTGTTCGCCTGCGAGCGCGCATTCGATTCGGGCAGCGATGTGGTGAAGCTGTCGCTGCTGCCGCTGTCGCATTCCTTCGAGCGGGTGGCCGGCTGGTATCACGCAGTGCTGGTGGGGGCTGAGACCGCCTTCTCGCGCGGACCGGAGCACCTCGCCGAAGACCTGCTGCAGATCCGCCCCACCGTCATGCTGGCGGTGCCGCGGGTTTACGAGCGGCTCTACGCGCGCATCTCGCAGGCGCTGGCCGATGGCCCGCTGCATCAGCGCGCGCTGTTCCATCTGGCAGTGAGTGAAACCACGCGACGGTTCTCCCGGCGGCTCACCGGACGGCTGGTCAGCGCCGTGCAGCAGCGTTTCGGCGGACGGCTGCGGATGGCGATCAGCGGCGGCGCGCCGCTGGCGCCGGAGATCGCCAGGGCGTTCACCGCGCTCGGCGTGCCGCTGGTGCAGGGCTACGGCCTGACCGAGGCGGGGCCGGTGGTCAGTGTCAACCGGCTGGACGGCCACTGCGATGCCGAGTCTGCCGGCCAGCTGCTGGACAATGTCGAGACCCGGGTTGGCCCCGATGGCGAGCTGCTGGTACGTAGCCCCTCGCTGATGCAGGGTTATTGGCGCAACCCCGAAGCCACGGCGCGGGCGCTGGATGAAAACGGCTGGCTGCACACCGGCGACAAGGCCTCGCGGCTGACGGTCGAATCGCTGGTGCTGACCGGCCGGCTGAAAGACGTACTGGTGATGAGCACCGGCGTCAAAGCCTGCCCGGCGGAAATCGAATCGCGACTGACCGCAGAGCCGCTGTTCGAGCAGGCGCTGGTGCTCGGCGAATCGCGGCCTTATCTGGTGGCGCTGCTGGTGCCTGAGCCAAGCCAGCTCGAGGCGTTGAAGCGTTTCATCGCCTGCGATGACCATGGTGCCAGCGCGCGCGAGGCCGATCTCGAACGCGCGCTGCTGCAGCGTTGTCGCGCGCAGCTGGCGGATCTGCCGCACAGTCATCAGCTGGTGCGGGTGGCGCTGGTGCCGGCGTTCACGCTTGCGAACGGACTGGTCACCAGCACACTCAAGCTGCGCCGGGCGACCATCGCCAAGCTGCATCTGGCCTTGATCGAGTCGCTGTACGCGGGGCATTGCCACGGCTTCAAGAGCGACTGCTCAAGCAATGCCGAGACCCGCGACGAGTAGTCCGCCGCTATGTCCTGAACAGGGTGCGCGCAGTCAGTGCCCCCAGCGCCGCACCCAGAAACTGCGCCAGCACGAAGCCGGCAATGCCGTCGGGGTGAATGCCGGCGAAGGTATCGCTCAGCGCACGTGCCACCGTCACTGCCGGGTTAGCGAACGAGGTCGAGGCGGTGAACCAGTACGCGGCGGTGATGTAGGCGGCGACCAGCACCGGCAGCCGCGCCGGGGCATGCCGCTGGCCGCCGAGAACGGTAAGCACCAGGCCGAAGGTCGCCACCGCTTCTGCCAGCCATTGCGCGCCGCCGCTGCGAAGCTGGCTGCCGGTTTGCAGAATCGGCAGCGCGAACATCGCGTGGCTGAGCCAGACGCCGGCGATCGCGCCGGCGATCTGCGCGGCGACGTAGCCCGGCAGCGAGCGCCAGGGCTGCTCGCCGCGGGCGCAGCGCAGCATTGTCAGCGCCGGGTTGAAATGGGCGCCGGAGACTGGCCCCAGCACGCTGATCAGCACCAGCAGTCCGCAGCCGGTGGCGAGGCTGTTGGCGAGCAGCACGACGGCCAGATTCCCGTCTGCCAGCCGCTCGCCCATGATGCCGCTGCCGACCACCACCGCCAGCAGCAGCGCGGTGCCGAGAAACTCCGCGAACAGCGCGCGCCAACCCTTCATGCCAGCTGTTTTCGCATGCACGCGGCGGTGCTCGGGCAGACCTTGCTGAACTCCGCAAGCAGGCGCAGCCCAGCCGGCGCCTCTTCGCGTGCCACCCGCTGGTAGCCGGCGCGGGCGAAGAATGGCTCCGCAGTGGTGGTCAGCAGGAAGATCGCCGCTGCGCCCTGTGCCGCCGCACGCAGTTCGCCGGCTTGCAGCAGGCGATGGCCGAGGCGCTGCCCCTGCGCACGCTCGGCAACCGCCAGCGAGCGCAGCAGGCGGGCGTTGCCGCTGCCTTCCAGCCCGACTGCGCCGAGCAGGCTGCCGTCTTCGGCGAGCAGGAACTCGCCCATGTGCTCGGCAGTCAGGTCGGCGACCGGCAGCAGGCTGGCTTCGAGCAGGGCGCGCACCGCCGACAGATCGCTGGCGAGCGCACTGCGCAGCGTGACGTCAGGCGCGCGCCGGGCCTTGCTCATGCGATGGCTCCGCTGAGGCTGCCGAGTCTGGCGGCAAGGGAGACCTGCTTCATCCCCGCCTCGCGCCGCTCGCTGTAGCGCGACACCAGTGCGGCGCCGTGCGGGCGGGTCAGCAGGGTGAACTTGACCAGTTCTTCCATCACGTCGACGACGCGCTCGTAATAGGCGGAGGGTCTCATGCGGCCGGCAGCGTCGAACTCCTGATAGGCCATGGCGACCGAGGACTGGTTGGGGATGGTGAGCATCCTCATCCAGCGCCCCAGCAGGCGCAAGGTATTGACCGCATTGAAGCTCTGCGAGCCGCCGCTGACCTGCATCAGCGCCAGCGTGCGGCCCTGGGTGGGGCGGGTCGCGCCGATGGCAAGTGGAATGTGGTCGATCTGGTTCTTCAGCACGGCGGTGATCGCGCCGTGGCGCTCCGGGCTGCACCAGACCTGGCCTTCCGACCACAGCGACAGCGCGCGCAGCTGCTCCACCTCGGGATGGCCTGCCGCTTCAGGGCTGTCGGCCTGCGGCAGCCTGCCGGGGTCGAACAGGCGCACTTCGCAACCGAAGCGGATCAGCAGGCGGGCGGCCTCTTCGCTCAGCAGCCGCGAAAACGAACGCTCGCGCAGCGAGCCGTAGAGCAACAGGATGCGCGGCGGGTGGCTGGCCTCGACGCCGAGCATCGCGGCGAAGTCCTGATCGATATAGGCCTGATCGAGTGCAGGCAGGTGATGCGGGTCGGGCAGGGTGAGCAGCATTGCTCAAACCTGAGTGCCGATGTGTCTGGTCTGCTCGGCGAGTTTCATCCGGTCCAGCTTGTCGAAGGGCAGGGCGGCAAACAGCTCGATGCGGCGTTTGAGAATCAGGTATGCCGCCTTGAACGCCTTGAGCTGCGCAGCCTCGTCACCGGCGGCAGGCGGGTCTTCCACACCCCAGTGCGCAGTCACCGGCTGGCCCGGCCAGTATGGGCATTGTTCGCCAGCGGCGCTGTCGCAGACGGTGATGACGAAGTCCAGATGCGGGGCCTGCGGCCCGGCAAACTCGTTCCAGCTCTTGCTGCGCAGGCCTTCGGTGGCGAGGCCATGGGCGCGCAGCGTCTCCAGCGCCAGGGGGTGTGGCTGGCCCCGGGGGTGGCTGCCTGCCGAATAGGCCTTGAACTTGCCGCCGCCGATGGCGGGATGGTTGGCGAGGGCCTCGGCCAGAATCGAGCGGGCCGAGTTGCCGGTGCACAGAAACAGGATGGTGTAGGGCGGCGCTGCGGGGTTGTTCATGCGGCAATCTCCAGGGGATTTGCGGAGTCGGGGCAGCCACGCACTGCCACGGCACAGGGCGCGCCCTGGCAACAGTTTTCGGTGAGATAGGCCAGCAGCGCGTTCATCGCCGCCGTGTCGCCGCGATAGATGACATAGCGGCTGTCGTGCTGGCCGGCGATCAGGCCGGCGTGGACCAGCTCCTTCAGGTGGAACGACAGCGTCGCCGGCGAGGCGCCCAGGGCGTCGGCAATGCGGCCGGCAGCCAGGCCATCCGGCCCGGCCTGCACCAGCAGGCGATACGCGGCCAGGCGGGTTTCCTGTGCCAGGGCAGCAAGGGCGGCAATGGCGGTTTTCGATTCCATATTCAAACAATAATCGAAATATAGAAAAAATGCACGTCTGCTCTTGTTATTGTGCAGTGCAGCAATCATTCATTCAGCTGGCATCACTACATTGTCCGTATGGCACTCAATCCCTTGGCGCGCTGGCTGCGCCGTCCGCCGCCCGATACCTTCGACACCGAGTTGCCGGATGGCTTGCTGGTGCAGGTGGGCTTCGTGACGCCTGCCCACGCGCCGCGCTTCACTGCCGGCTACGCGCAGCTGTCCGAGCAATCCCGGCGGATGCGCTTTTTCGGGCAGGTTAGTTCGCTGTCGTCGCGGCAGCTGGAGTTTCTGACCCAGCCCGATGGCCGCAATCACATTGCCTATGCCGCGCTGGACCGGTCGCAGCCGGCAGAGCCGGGCATCGGCGTCGTGCGCGCGATCCGGCTCGATGCCGATTCCAAGATCGCGGAAATGGCACTCACCATCCTCGACGCCTACCAGCATCGCGGCGCTGGTCTGCTGCTGCACGCCGCGGTGCATGTGCATGCCGCCAGTGTCGGCATCGAGCAGTTGCTGTACGACGTGTCGGTCGAGAACAGCCGTTTCATCGACCATCTGCTGGCGCTCGGCGCAGTGAAGGTCTCGCACGAGCAGGACGCCGTGCGGCTGCGCCTGCCGGTGATGGCAAGGCCGCAGGCGGTGACTGCCGAAACCCCGGCGGCCGCAAATTTCCGGGCCATGCTCGGCGTGGTGCTCGACGCGCAACCTGCGGTCGCTATCGCGGGCTGAGCCGCCAAGCCGCTAGCATGGCGGGATGAGTTCTCTCCCCGCTGCCTTTCGCAACCGCCTGCCCGCCGCTCTCAAGCCCTATTTCGAGGCTGGCCCACTGGCCGCGCTGTTCCTCGGCATCTCCTCCGGCTTTCCCTACGCGATGATCGGCGCGACGCTGACCACCCGGTTGGCGCAGGACGGCATCAGCAAGAAAAGCGTCACCGCTTTTTCGCTGGCGTTTCTGGTCTACAACTTCAAGTTCCTGTGGGCGCCGGCTGTGGATCGCCTCTACCTGCCGCTGCTGGGGCGGCTCGGGCAGCGGGTGTCATGGCTGCTGCTTTCCGCCGCGCTGGTGGCTGCCGCAGTGGCCTGGCTCGGGCTGGTCAGTCCGCAGGCGGGGCTGCAGACCGTCGCGCTGGCGGCCATCTGTGTCGGCATTGCCGGCGCCACTTTCGATATCGTCATCGACGCTTATCGCATCGAGCTGTTGCAACCGAAGCAGCTCGGCGTGGGATCGGGCATGTCGCAATACGGCTGGCGCATCGGCTCGGTGACGGCGGGCGCGCTGGCACTGATCGTCGCCGGCAGCGCCGGCTGGGCCACCGCCTATCTGCTGTGCGCGGCATTCGCGCTGCCGGCGGCACTCACCGCCCTGGTGATGGGTGAGCCACTACGCCATCGCGCACCGCTGGTCAGCAAGGGTTTCGCGCAGGTGATCGAGGCGGTGGTGACGCCGCTGGCCGAGTTCTTCCGCCGGCGCGGCGCCTGGCTGGTGCTGCTGTTCATCCTGCTGCACAAGGTCGGCGACACGCTCGCCAATCTCACCCTGCGGCTGCTGCTGGATGACCTCGAATTCACCAATGCCGAGATCGCGACCTACGACGTTGGCTTCGGCTTCGTCGCCTATCTGGTCGGCATCTTCATCGGCGGTGTGCTGTATGCGCGCTACGGCATGAAGCGATCGGTGCTGCTGAGCCTGGTGCTGATGGCGGTCTCCAACCTCTCGTTCGCCGCCCTCGCCGCCATCGGCCACAGCAACGAGTTTCTCGCCTTCACCATCGGCTTCGAGAACCTTGCCAGCGGCATCGGCGGCGTGGTGGTGGTCGCCTACCTCTCGGCACTCTGCAATCTGAGTTTCACCGCCACCCAGTTCGCGCTGCTGTCAGCGGCGGCCTCCATCGTCGGGCGCTTCGTCACCGGCACCACTGCGGGCGGCATGATCGAGGCGATGGGCTACGTCGAGTTCTACCTGTTCACCACCGTCGCAGCGCTGCCGGGTGTGGCGCTGTTCGTCTGGCTGTGGCGCAAGGGCCTGGTGGCAGAGGACAGCGGATCAGTCGGCGTAATCGACGATCAGGGGCGCATGGTCTGAAAACCGCAGGGTCTTGAACACACTGGTGTTGCTGATCCTGCTCTTAAGATGCGGCGAGACGATCTGGTAGTCGATGCGCCAGCCAACATTGTTCTCCCAGGCGTTGCCGCGGTTGCTCCACCAGGTGTAGAGCTCACCCTCGGCTTCGGCGTGCAGGGTGCGCGCCGCGTCCACCCAGCCGGCAGCCAGCAGGGCGGTGAACCACGCGCGTTCGTGCGGCAGAAAGCCGGAGTTCTTGCGGTTGCCCCTCCAGTTCTTGAGGTCTTTCTCGGTGTGGGCGATGTTCCAGTCGCCGCAGATCACTACGTCGCGCCCTGCTGCCGACCACTCCGCCAGCTTGGGCGCGAAGAAGGCCAGAAAGCGATCCTTGCTCGCCTGCCGCTCCGGCCCGGCCGAGCCTGACGGCAGATACAGCGAGATCACCGACAGCTTGCCGAAACGCGCTTCCAGATAGCGACCCTCGTCATCGAACTCGGTGGCGCCCAGGCTATCGAGCAGTGCATCCGGCTGGATACGCGAATAGATTGCGACGCCCGCATAGCCTTTTTTCTGCGCGCTACGAAAAGTCTTGTGCCAGCCTGCCGGGTGGAACAGCGCATCGCTCAAATCCTCCGGCTGCGCCTTGGTTTCCTGCAGACAGACGACGTCGGCGCCACTGCTGGCAAGCCAGTCGAAGAAACCTTTCTTGGCGGCCGAGCGCAAGCCGTTGCAGTTGAGGGAGATGATGCGCATGGGGGCTGGGCGATAATGGAGAACGTCCGGTCATTTTTGCACGCCATGCACCCCCACCAAACCGCTTTCCTGGAACTCGCCCTCGAACACCAGGTGCTGAAGTTCGGCGCCTTCACGCTCAAGTCGGGTCGGGTCAGCCCGTATTTCTTCAATCTCGGCAAGATCAGCTCGGGTGCGGCGATGGCCAGGCTCGCAAGGGCCTATGCCGAGGCGATCAGCCGCAGTGGCGTGGTGTTCGACACCCTGTTCGGCCCTGCCTACAAAGGCATTCCGCTCGCGACTGCGGTGGCCTGTGCGCTGAGCGAGCAGGGCCGCGACGTGCCGTACGCCTACAACCGCAAGGAGGCCAAGAGCCACGGCGAGGGCGGTAGCCTGGTCGGCAGCCCGCTGGCGGGCCGGAAAGTGCTGATCGTCGATGACGTGCTCACTGCCGGTACGGCACTGCGCGAGGCGGTGGCGATGATCCGTGCGGCGGGCGGTGAAGCGGTGGCGGCGATCATCGCCCTGGATCGCATGGAGCGCGGCGCCGGGGTGCTGTCGGCGGTGGCGGAGATGGAGGCCGATACCGGCGTGCGGGTGATTGCGCTGGTATCGGTGCGGGAGATCCTGGCCTATCTCGCAGCCGGGCACGGCGCGGCGCTGATTCAGCCCGAGACGGTGGGCGCGATCGGTGAATACCAGGCGCTTTACGGCGTAAGATGAAATCGCTGTTCCGCCTTTTGAGGAATCGAGATGCCGGAGAAAAATAGGTTTGGAAGCGCCCTGCTGGTGGCCCTGCTGATGGCTGGAGCGACGGCGACGGCGGCTCCCGCACCTGCCGGCGGCAAGGCGGTCTACCGCTGGGTGGATGAAAACGGCCAGGTGCATTACGGCGACAAGGTGCAGCCGGGCGACGCCAAGCGCGGGCGCGAGGCGATCAAGAACGGGGTGGTGACCAAAGTCGTCCCGCGCGAGCTGACCGGTGCCGAACTGGAGCAGGCGCAAGTCCGCATCGCCGCCGAGAAGGCAGCCGAAGCAGCGCGTCAACAACGCCTCGCCCACGACCGCTTCCTGACCAAGTCGTTCGCCAGCGTGGCGGAACTGCAAACCGCCCGCGACGAGCGCCTGACGGCGCTGGAAAGCCGCATCACCCTGGCGCACGCAGCCGTCACCGAAAACGAGAAAACCCTCGCTGACCTGCGCGCCCGGGTGGGCAGCAAGGCTCCGGACGCGACGCTCAAGAAGCAGATCGAGAGCTTCGAGGCGGCACTGATCGACAATCTCCAGACGCTGCGCCGGCTGCGCGACGAGCGGATCGCGACCGAAGCCAGCTACAGCGCCGACATCGAGCGGTTCAAGGGGCTCAGGGCCGGTAGCATCAGCTACGGCGAATAGCGCCTCTATTTGGGTTTCCGTCCGCATGGACGCAGCGTCGTCGCAACCACAATTCATCCTGGCGTCGCGTTCGCCGCGCCGCGCGCAGTTGCTGCGCGAGACCGGTTTCATGTTTGCCATCGCCCCCGCCGACCTGCCGGAACAGCCCGCGCCCGGCGAAGCCGCCACCGACTACGCGCTGCGGGTGGCGATCGCCAAGGCGCGCGCCGCGCAGCAGGCGCATCCCGCAGCGATCTCGCTGGGTGCCGATACCGATGTCGTGCTGGACGGCCGCATCCTCGGCAAGCCGGCCGATGCCGCCGATGCCGCCGCCATGCTGGCCGCACTCTCCGGCCGCAGCCATCAGGTGATCAGCGCCGTCGCGCTGGTGCACGGCGCGCGCTCTGAGTCGGTGCTGACGGTCACCGAAATCGATTTCGTGCGGCTGGTGCCCGAGGAGATCGCCCGCTACGTCGCCAGCGGCGAGCCGATGGGCAAGGCCGGGGCCTATGCCATCCAGGGGCTGGCGGCGCGTTTCGTGCGGAGTTTGCGCGGCAGCTACACCGGGGTGGTAGGGCTGCCGCTGGCCGAGACCTGCGATTTGCTCGCGGCCTTCGGCATCCGCCCCGCAGCGCCCGCACAATAGACGCATGACCACCGAAATCCTCGTCAACATCTCTCCGCAGGAAACCCGCGTCGCCCTGGTCGAAGGCGGCAGCGCGCAGGAGATCTACATCCAGCGTGCCAACCGTCACGGCCTGGTCGGCAATGTCTACAAGGGGGTGATCAAGCGGGTGCTGCCGGGGATGCAGGCGGCGTTCGTCGACATCGGCCTGGATCGCACCGCGTTCCTGCACGCCTCCGACATGCGCCGTCCCGAGGGCCTGCCGGCGGATGCGCCGCTGCCCTCGGTGGAGACGCTGCTGTCCGAAGGCCAGAGCGTGCTGGTGCAGATCGTCAAGGATCCGCTCGGCAGCAAGGGGGCACGGCTCACCACGCTGATCTCGCTGCCGGCGCGCTATCTGGTGATGCTGCCGTTCGAGATGCACGTCGGCGTCTCCGCCAAGATCGAGGACGAAGGCGAGCGCCAGCGGCTGAAGGAAATCATGGAGCGGCTGGCGCCGGAACTCGCACCGTACTGGGGGATGATCGCCCGCACCGCCGCCGAAGGTGCGACCGAAGAAGCCCTGGCGCAGGACATGCGCTTCCTGGTGCGGCTGTGGAAGGCGGTGGACGAAAGTGCTGAGACCGCCAGGCCCGGCACCATGGTCCACGGTGACCTGCCGCTGTCGATGCGGATCATGCGCGACCTGTTGGGCACCACCGTCGAGCGGGTGCGGGTGGACAGCGACAGCGAGGCCGAAAAAATGCGCGCCTTCGCGCGGGTCTATTTGCCGGGTGCCGAGGCGCTGGTGGAACACCACCAAGGTGCTGCGCCGATCTTCGACCTCTACGGAGTCGAGGACGAGATCGAGCGCGCGCTGCAGCGCAAGGTCGACCTCAAGTCCGGCGGCCATCTGGTCATCGACCAGACCGAGGCGATGACCACCATCGACGTCAACACCGGCGCCTTCACCGGCCATCGCAATCTCGAAGAAACGGTGCTGAAGACCAACCTCGAGGCCTCGCAGGCGATCGCCCGCCAGCTCAGGCTGAGAAACCTCGGCGGCATCATCATCCTCGACTTCATCGACATGCCGAGCGACGACCACCGCTCGCAGGTGATGCGGGCGCTTGAACGTGAACTCTACAAGGACAAGGCGCGCATCCAGATCCACCCGTTCTCGCCGCTGGGCCTGATCGAGATGACCCGCAAGCGCACCCGCGAGTCGATTGGCCACATCCTCACCGAAACCTGCCCCACCTGTGCCGGCCGCGGCCACATCAAGACCATCGAGACGGTCTGCCACGACATCGCCCGCGAGGTGCAGCGTGCGGCGCGGCAGTACGAGGCAAAGAGCTTCCTGGTGCTCGCCTGCCCGGCCGTGGTCGAAAAATTGCAGGAACAATCCGGGGGCCTGGCGGAACTGGAAGCGCAGTTCAAGCGTCCCATACGCCTGCAAGCCGAAGCCTATTACCCGCAGGAAAGTTTCGACGTGGTGCCGGTGTAACAAGAGATGGAACGTCGCAAGCGCCGCTGGTGGACCCGCGGCATCACCTGGCTGTCGCTGATCGTCATCAGCGGCGCGCTGCTGTCCGGCCTGTTCCAGCTGGCCGTGGCACTGGCACCCGGCTATCGCCAGGACATCGCCCGGCGTGCCGCGGACGCGCTCGGCCAGCCGGTCGAAGTCGATGTGCTGGCGCTGCGCTGGCGCTGGCTGACGCCGCTGCTGGAGTTGAAGGGCGTGCGCCTGCGCGCTGCTGCCGGCCAGCCGGCCGAGACGCCGGTGGTCAATGTCGAACGCATCCGCCTGGGGTTCGGCCTCGTGGAACTGCTGCGCGGCGAATGGATTCCGTCCGAAGTCGAGATCGATGGCGTCGCGCTGGCGGCCGAAATCACCCCGGAGGGCCGCTGGCGGCTGCGAGGCCAGACCGAGACCCGCCCGCCGCCCAGCTTCGAGGAGATCGCCAGAGCGCTGAAGCGGTTCTCGCGGCTGCGCGCCGATCGCGTCACGGTCACCGTGACGGACCTGCGCGCCGGTCAGTCCCGCTTCACCGCCCGCCTGCAGCGCGGCGACCTGCGGCTGGATGCGCAGGGCTTCGAGCTGAGGGCCGAAATGCAGGCCCCGGAGCTCGCCGCCAGCCGCCTGCGCCTGCGCGCCGGCATGGCCGGCGACCTTGCCAGGCCACAGGACTGGCAGGGCCGCTGGACACTCGACGCCAGCGGCATCGCCCCCGGCGCGCCGCTGCTGCGCTATCTGCCGACGCTGCGGCGGGTGCAATGGACGGATGCCACGCTCACCGCCTCCGGCGACTGGCTGCAGGGTGCGCCCGGCGCCAGCGAACTGTCGCTGCGGGCAGAGGCGCTGGCGCTCGGCGACGACCCTGCCAGCACGCTACGGGAGGTCGATCTCGGCCTGCATTACCGGCCCTCGGCAACCGGCGGCACGCTGGACGTGGTGCCGCTGCGCCTCACCGGCCGCCGGGGCGTCTGGCCCACCACCACGGCGCGTGTCGACTGGCAGCGCCAGCCGGGTGCGGCTGGCGCTGCCCCTGCCGCAAGGCAGTGGCGGGGCAACAGCAATTTTCTGCGCCTGGACGATCTGGGCCCCTGGGCGGCGGCCCTGCTGCCGCCATCGAAGGAGCTGCCGCCCGCGCTGCTGCGCAGCCTGCGGGGTGACCTGAGTGCCCTGGAAGCCCGCTGGCAGCCAGCTGCTGCCGCTGCTGCGGCGCGCTACAGCCTGCACGCGCGGTTCAGCGACTTTGCCGCCCGCTGGCCGGAGCAGGCCAGCGTGCAGGGCCTGAACGGCGAGATCAGCGCCGATGAAAACAGCGGACGTGCCAGCCTCAAGGGGGCGCCACTGGGTTTCGAGTTGCCAAATTTGTTTGCCACCGCGCAGCGTGCTGGCCGGTTTGCCGCCGAGGCGCAATGGCAGCGCGACGGCGACGACTGGCAGCTGAAAGTGCCGCGCCTGGACTGGACGCTGCTGGGCAGCGAGGGCCATGCGAATGCCGAAATCAGCCTGCCCAGGGGGGCGTCGCCGACGCTCAAGCTGCAGGCTCGCTTCGAGGTCGCCGACGTCGCCGCGCTGAAGCCGCTGATGCCGCTGCACTGGGGCCAGCCGCTGAAGGACTGGCTCGATCACGCGGTGCTGCGTGGTCGCGTCAGCAAGGCCGCACTCGACATCGACGGGCCGCTGGCGGATTTCCCGTTTCACCGCAATCCCACTGGCCGCTGGTCGCTGCTGCTGCCGGTTTCGGCCGGCCGGCTGGAATACCACCGCGACTGGCCGGGCGTGGATCAGTTCGCGACCACGCTGCGTTTCGCCGGCAACGGCCTGAGCTTCGAGCTGCAGCGTGGCCTCATCAACGGCGTCGCCGTCACCGGCGGCAGCGGCAGCATCGAGGATTTTTCCAGCTCGCCGCTGCTGATCGACGGCAACACCGTCGGCGAGGCGCCGTTCTATTACGGGTTCCTGCGCGCCTCGCCGCTGGCTGCCAGGTTGCAGGCCCTGCTGACCCGCAGCGAGGCTGAAGGGCCGGTGGAAACCGATGTGCATCTCGAAGTGCCGCTGCATTCCAACCTCGGCCAGAAAACCGTCGCGCGCGGCGAGATCCGGCTCAAGGGCATCAACCTGCGGCACGCGGCGCTCGACAGCCCGGTGCGCGACATCGCCGGCACGCTGCACTTCGGCAGCAATCTGCTGGCCGAGGGCCTGCGCGGCCGTTTCTACGACACCCCGGTCACGGCCAGCATCGGCCCTGGTGCCGATGGCAGCGACCAGATCGACGTCGCCCTCAGGGTCGAGCTCGCGGCCAAGGACGGCATCGCCGCCCGCTACCTGCCACGCTGGCTGCTGCCCCGGCTCTCGGGGGGCAGCGACTGGCGGCTGGCGATTCCGCTCGCCGGCCCGCACAGTGGCCGGGTGCGACTGAGCAGCAGGCTGGTCGGTAGCGCCACCACGCTGCCGCCACCGCTGGCCAAGCAGGCGGAAGAAGCCTGGCCGATCAGCCTCGATCTCAGTGGCGACGCGGCAGTGCCGCTCGCGGTTGCCGGCGAGATCGACGGCCGGCTCGGCCTGGCGCTGCGCTTTGCCCGCAGCACGGCAGCACAGGCGCCGGAGTTGCGCGCGCTCGGCCTGCGGCTGGGCCCCGGCGAGACGCCCGCGCCGCCCACGCAGGAGGGCTGGCGGCTCAGCGGCCGGTTCGACAGCCTGGATCCCGGCGACTGGCGGGCGCTGATCGAGTCGATCGGGGCCGGCAATTCCGGCAGCGGCAGCGACTCGGGGCTGCCTTTTCTGGGCGCCGATCTCAGCGTGCAGCGCCTGCGCCTTGCCGGCTACGACCTGCCGGCACTGGGCATCAGCGCCCGCCGTGAATATGGCGGCTATGTGGCGACCCTGCAGGGCGAGGGCACCGCGGGCAGCCTCAGACTGACTTCCGGCGGCGACGCCCTGAGCGGCCAGTTCACCGCGCTGCGACTGCTGCCCGCAGCCAAGGCTTCAGGGCCGTCGCCAGCGGCCGTTGGCGAGCCACTCGACCCGACCCGGGCGCCGACCATCGACCTGACGGTCGATGCGCTGACCGTCGGCGGCCGCGACTTCGGCACGCTGGCACTGGCCAGCGAACGCAGCACCCATGGCCAGCGCCTGCGCCGCTTCACGCTGCAGGGCGGCATCGCCAGCCTCACTGCCGAAGGCGAATGGCGGCGCAGCACAGGCCTCACCGAAGCCCAGGCCCGATTCGCGCTCGCCAGCGACGATCTGGCCGGCACGCTCACCAGCCTGGGCTATGCCGCCACCGTTTCCGGCCGCAATGCCCGCATCAATGGTGACCTCACCTGGCCTGCGGCCAAGCGCGGATTCGACTGGGCGCAGGGTCGCGGCACGGTATCGCTGTCGGTGGAGGAGGGCGCGTTGCGCACCGTCGAGCCCGGCAGCACCAGCCGGGTGCTGGGGCTGTTCAACTTCTATGCACTGCCGCGCCGGCTGGCGCTCGACTTCGGCGATGTGGTGTCCAAAGGCCTCGGCTTTGACCGCATCGACGGCCAGTTCCGGCTCGGCAACGGGGTGGCCCACACCGACGACCTGACGGTGCGCGGCCCCTCGGTGCGCATCGATGTGCGCGGCGACGTCGGCCTCGCAGCCCAGGACTACGACCAGGTCATCACCGTCACCCCCAATACCAAGGGCATCACTCTGGGCGCACTGCTGCTCGGTGGCGCGACCGCGGTCGCCGCGCCGGTTTTGCCGCTGATCGCGGTGATCGCCAACCAGGTGCTCGACAAGCCGCTCGGCCAGGTCACCCAGCTGACCTACCGGCTGACCGGCAGCTGGGACAATCCGGAGATCAAGAAACTCGACCAGACTGTGCAGGCCAAGCCCCCGGAGCAGGACGCCAGGCCATGAAAGCCGCCGTGATCCAGATGAACAGCGGAGCCGATGTCAGCGCCAATCTTGAACAGGCGCGCAGCCTGCTGGAGCAGGCCGCCGCGGCGGGTGCGGTGCTGGCCGCGCTGCCGGAGAACTGTGCCTTCATGGGTGCGCACGAGGGCGACAAGCTGTTGTACTCCGAGGCCGATGGCAGCGGCCCGATCCAGCGGTTTTTCGCCGACATTGCCGTCCGCCTCAAGCTCTGGGTGCTGGCCGGCAGCCTGCCGATCGCTGCCGACGCCGAGCATGTCTACGCCGCCTGCTGTCTCTACGATGCCAGCGGCCAGCGGGTGGCGCGCTACGACAAGATCCATCTGTTCGACGTCGATGTTGGCGGCGGCGAACGCTATCGCGAGTCCAACAGCATCGCGCCCGGCGCCGCGCGGGTGCAGGTGAGCGATAGCCCCATCGGCAGGCTGGGCCTGTCGGTGTGCTACGACCTGCGCTTTCCCGAGCTGTATCGCGCCCAGCTGGCGCAGGGGGCGACGGTCCTGGTGGTGCCGGCGGCGTTCACCGCGCGCACCGGTGCGGTGCACTGGCACACGCTGCTGAAGGCCCGTGCGGTGGAGAACCAGTGCTTCGTGCTTGCCCCCGGCCAATGCGGCACCCACCCCGGCGGCCGCAGCACCTTCGGGCAGTCGATGCTCATCGGCCCCTGGGGCGAGACGCTGGCGGAAGTCAGCGACGACCGGCCTGGCGTTGCGATTGCCGAGATCGACCCCAACCATCTGCAATCGGTGCGGCAGCGGTTCCCCGCACTCAGCCATCGCCGCCTGTAGGAGATACACCGTGATTCTTGGCCTACGCACCGCCATCGTCCCCACCCCTGACCTCGCTGCGGGCAAGGCCTGGTACGCGCAGGCTTTCGAGACCCAGCCCTATTTCGACCAGCCGTTCTACGTCGGTTTTAGCATCGGCGGCTTCGAGCTGGGGCTGATCCCGGATGGCACGCCGGGTGAATCAGGCGCGCAGCCCTACTGGGGGGTCACCGACCTCCACGCGGAACTCGCCCGCCTGATCGCGCTGGGGGCTAGCGCCGGCCAGCCCGCCACCGATGTCGGCGGCGGCATTGTCGTCGCATCGGTCGCTGATCCCTTCGGCAACACCCTGCATCTCATCCAGAATCCACACTTCGATCCCAAGGCCATTCGGTAGGAGCCTGTTAGTGAGTTGGGTGTCGTTGCGTTGCTGCCCAAAAGGCTGCCAGGCAAGGCACGCGCCGCCGCGAATGGTTGTTCCATTCGCAAGGTGCGTAACGCCGTCTGGCAGCCTTTTGGGCAACAACCCTTCGGGGCGGGACTATTTTGGGGCATTGCGTCGTCGGCAAGTGCTTCAATAGCCCCGCTATTGCGCACACTTGTCTCCTAGCACTGCCCCAAAACAGCCTTCCGCCGCAACGACACCCAACTCACTAACAGGCTCCCATGCAAGCCCGCTCCGCTCTCGACACCGCCCATGCTTTGCTGCTCGGCCCCAGCGACCTCACCCCGGCGGTGCTCGACCGCCTGCTGTCGCGCCTGCTGCCGACCGGTGCCGACGACGCCGACATCTACCTGCAGCACGCCGTCACCGAGAGCTGGTTTCTGGAAGACGGGGTGGTCAAGTCCGGCAGTCACAACACCGAACGCGGTGCAGGTTTGCGTACCGTGGCGGGTGAAAAGACCGGCTTCGCCTATTCCGACGAGCTCACGCCCGCAGCACTGGCCGATGCCGCCGAAGCTGCGCGCGGCATCGTCCGTGGCGGCGGCGAGGGCCGCATCGCGGTGCGCGATGCCGCGTTCACCGCGCCCCTGTATGCGGCCGTCGATCCGCTCAGCAGCTGGCCGGCTGCCGACAAGCTGGCGCTGATGCAGCGTGCCGATGCGGCTGCCCGTGCCGCCTCGCCGCTGGTGACCCAGGTAATGGTCTCGCTCGCCGGCCAGTACGAGGTGATCTTCGTGCAGCGCGCCGACGGCCAGCGCAGCGCCGACGTGCGGCCGCTGGTACGCATGAACGTCAGCGTCATCGTCGAGCGTGATGGGCGCCGGGAACAGGCCAGCAATGGTGCGGGCGGGCGCGGCGCCTATCTCGCTTTCTTCGATGCCGACAAGCCCGAGCAGATGGCACGAGAGGCGGTGCGCCAAGCCGTGGTGCTGCTCGATGCCGTCAACGCGCCGGCCGGCATGCTGCCGGTGGTGCTCGGCAACGGCTGGCCCGGCGTGCTGCTGCACGAGGCAGTGGGCCATACCCTGGAAGGCGACTTCAACCGCAAGGGCAGCTCGCTGTTCTCGGGCCGCATGGGCGAGCAGATCGTGAGTCCCCTGGTGACGGTGGTTGACGACGGTACCCTGCCGAACCGGCGCGGCAGCCTCACCATCGACGACGAGGGCACGTCGACCCAGTGCACCACGCTGATCGAGAATGGCAGGCTGGTGGGCTACATCCAGGATCGTCTCAACGCCCGCCTGATGGGGGTCGCCCCCACCGGCAACGGCCGTCGCGAGAGCTTCGCGCATCTGCCGATGCCGCGGATGACCAATACCTACATGCGTGCCGGCGAGTCCGATCCTGAAGACATCATCCGCTCGGTGAAGAGGGGCCTGTATGCGGTGAACTTCGGCGGCGGCCAGGTGGACATTACCAGCGGCAATTTCGTGTTCAGCGCCACCGAGGCCTATCTCATCGAGGACGGCCGGATCACCCGGCCGGTGAAGGGCGCGACCCTGATCGGCAACGGCCCGGAGGCGCTGAGCAGAATCAGCATGGTCGGCCGTGATCTGGCGCTCGACAACGGCGTCGGGGTCTGCGGCAAGGAGGGTCAGAGCGTGCCGGTGGGTGTGGGCCAGCCGACGCTGAAGATCGACGCCATGACCGTCGGCGGCACCCAGGCCTGAGTGGCTGCAATGCTCGGCAGCAGGCCGCTGCGGGATTAAGATCAGCGCCATAAGAAGGGATCGACCATGGGCAATCGAATGGGCGCGCTGCTGGCAAATGGCCTGTCAGGCAACAACTACCGGGATGAGAAGGGGGACACCATGTTGGCAAACCGATTCAAGGCAGTGATCGCGGCTGCTCTGGCAATGGTAGTGCTGGTGGCTGTGCTGGGTTCGTTCTACACCATCGATTCCGGCAAGGTCGGGGTGATCCAGACCTTCGGCCGTTATCAGGAGGCCGTCTCGCAGCCCGGGTTGCATTGGAAACGCCCGTTCATCGACACCGTGCTGGAAAAAGACGTGAAGCTGCAAACCGCGACCTATTCAGGGCAGGAAGACGGCGAGGACGGCGACGGCATCATCAACAAGCCGCACCTTGATGTGCTGGATGCGAAGAACGTCAGCTACGACATCGAGCTGTCGGTGATGTTTACCCCGATCGCGGAGAAGATGCCGGAGATTCTCTCTACCTATGGCGAGAACTATTTCGACAAGAAGATCAACCCGATCGTGCGCGACGTGGTGCGCGATGTCGGCGGCAAGTACAGCGTCGAGAGCATTGCCGACCACCGCGATGCCATCAACAGCGAAATCCGCAGCCGGCTGGTGGAAGAGTTCAAGCCGCTGCCCTTCATCTTCAGCGATGCCGCCCTGCGCAAGCTGCAGCTGCCGCAGAACATCATGCAGAAGATCGTCGGCGTGCAGGAGGCCAAGCAGGAAGAAGAGCGGCTGAAGATCATCAACCGCCAGGCCGAGCAGAACAAGCAGATCACCATCACCAACGCCCAGGCCGAGAAGGAGAAGATCATCATCGCAGCACAAGCTGACGCCGAGAGCACGCTCACCCGCGCCAAGGCGCAGGCCGAAGCCAACGAGCGCATCTCGCAATCGTTGACGCCGCTGCTGGTGCAGCAGAATCAGGTCGACAAATGGCAGGGCCAGGTGCCGACGGTGGTCAGTGGACAGGGCTCTGGCCTGCTCTACAACTTGGGTGACTTGGGGCGCAAATGATTTTTCTGGTGATTTTTCTGGCGGGCATGGCAGCAGGTGCAGGACTGGCCTACCACTTCGCCGGAGTGGCGGCACTGAAACTCAGGTTGGCCGAACTGGAGCGCGCCTCCCACGGGCAGCCGCCCGCGGCGTGAAGCGCGCTCTGGGGGAACTGCGCATCATCGGCGGCGAATGGCGCAGCCGCCGGATCGCCTTCGATGCCGATCCGAACACCGGCCTGCGCGCCACCCCTGATCGGGTGCGGCAGACGGTGTTCGACTGGCTGCATCCGGTCATCGACGGCGCGCTCTGCCTGGATCTCTTCGCTGGCAGCGGTGCGCTGGGGCTGGAGGCGCTCTCGCGCGGCGCCGAGCACTGCACCTTCGTCGACAGCGGCCGTGCGCAGGTGCAGGACATCCGCAGCGCGCTGGCCCTCTTCAAGGCCGGGGAGCGCGCCACCGTCGTGCAGGCCGATGCGCTGCGCTGGCTGCACGCGCCGACCCTGCCTGCCGCCGGCGCGCATGGCTTCGACGTGGTGTTTGTCGATCCACCCTTTGCCGGCACCCTGCTGGAGCAGGCACTGCCGCTGCTCGCACCGCTGCTCAAGCCGGCGCACCGGGTGATGCTGGAGTGGGGCACCGAGCTGCCGCCGGCGCTGCCTCCCGGCTATGCATGGCTGCGACAGAAGCAGGCGGGCGCAGTGGGATACGGACTGATCCAGCACGATCCCCTGCTGGCCTGAGGGATCAGGCCTGGTTCAGTGCCTGGGGGTGATGGTTGCTGCCCGTACCCTCTGGAGCAGTGTCATGACCCAATACATGCAGGAATCCGGCGCGGTCCAGTCGTCCTACGAGCAGGATCTGGCCCGCCTGAACGAGCTCATCGCCGATATCGACATCGCCATGCTGACCACGCGCGACAATGACGGCAGCCTGCGCAGCAGGCCGATGGGTACCCAGTCGAAAGGCGAATTCAGCGGCACGCTGCATTTCTTTACCGATATCGACAGCCACAAGACGCTGGAACTGGAAGGCAGTCGCGCCGTCAACGTCGCCTACTCGAATCCCGGCAGTCACAAGTACGCCTCGCTGTCCGGCCGCGCGCGCCTGACCCAGGACCCTGCACAGCTCGAACAGCACTGGCATGCCGGGCTCAAGATCTGGTTCCCGCAGGGGCTTGATGATCCCAAGTTGGCACTGCTCAGCGTCCAGGTCTCCAAGGCCGAGTTCTGGGACTCCTATAGCAAGCCGGCGACGCTGCTGGCGATGGCCAAGGCCCTGATCACCGGCACCCAGGCCGATCTGGGCGATGACAGGCAGCTGGATATCAAGCGCGGCACCTCGGCCAACGCCCAGCACTGAGGCGGGCACCGACACTGTGCAACTGCGCCCACATGCGCTAGCGTGCCCGCACTTCAGCAACGGGCGCGCAGCGCATGACCATCATCGCGGCCTACAGCGGCACCTTCGATCCGGTGACGCTCGGCCACAACGACATCATCCACCGCGCCGCGCGGATGTTCCCCCGGCTGATCGTCGCGGTGGGCAGCAACATCGCCAAGAATCCCAAGTTCACGCTGGAGGAACGCTGCGCGCTGATCCGCGAAGTGGCATCTGACCTCAAGAACGTGCAGGTGATCGGCTTCAGCGGTCTGATTGTGGATTTCGCCCGCGAACATGGAGTGACGGTGCTGGTGCGCGGCGTGCGCAATGGCGCCGACGTCGACTACGAAAAGCAGATGGCAGTGATGAACCGCGATCTCTACCCCAAGCTCGACACCGTGATGCTGGCGCCCAGCCCACAGTACGCGCACCTGTCATCGAGCCTGGTGCGCGAGCTGGCAGGTCTCGGCGCGCCGGTGGAAAAACTGGTGCCGCCGGCAGTGATCGCCCCCTTGCTGGAACGCTTCGGACGCCCCACCTCCGAAGCAGGGCCGCGCAAGCGCCGACGCGGCAGGTAGATCAGACGTGTCACTGAAAATCACCGATCTCTGCATCAACTGCGACGTCTGCGAGCCGGCCTGTCCGAACCAGGCCATCTCGCAGGGCATCGAGATCTACCAGATCGACCCGGCGCGCTGCACCGAGTGCGTCGGTCATTTCGAGATTCCGCAGTGCCGCGCCCTGTGCCCGGTGCCGGACTGCATTCCCCTGGACCTGGCGCATGTCGAGACGCAACTGCAATTGATGGAAAAATATCGCCTGCTGACCGGAGTGGCCGCATGATCCGGCGCATTGCACTGGCGCTGCTGGTCTTCGCCGCGCCGGCATTCGCGCAGCCGCCGGCTGCCCGCGAAGGGGCTTGCGTCACCGCCCATCCGATCGCCACCCGCGCCTGCGCCGAAGTGCTCGCCGGCGGCGGCAATGCTTTCGACGCGGCAGTGGCGGCGAGTGCTGCGCTGGCGGTGGTGGAGCCGTTCTGCTCCGGCCTCGGCGGCGGCGGGTTTTTCCTGCTGCATCGTGCTGCCGACGGCGAGAACATCTTCGTCGACGGCCGAGAGAAAGCGCCGCTGGCGTCGACTGCGGACCTGTATCGCGGCGCCGACGGCAAGATCGAGCGCATGGCCTCGATCACCGGTGCCAAGGCGGCCGCCATCCCGTTCCAGGCCGCGCTGCTGGAACACACCGCGCGGACTTACGGCAGCCGGCCACTCGCCAAGCTGCTGGCGCCCGCGATCAAAGCCGCCCGCGAGGGTTTCGTGGTGGATTGGCGGCTGGCCAAGGAGATCGGCGATCACGCCGCACGTATGAACCCGCCGATGCAGGCGGTGTTCGCTCCGGCTGGCCTGCCGCTGGCAGAAGGCGCGCTGCTCAAGCAGCCTGATCTGGCGGCGACTCTTGAACGACTGGCGGCGCAAGGCGCTGCGGAGTTTCGCAACGGTGAAACCGCGCGGCGGATGCTTGCGGGAGTGGCCGCAGGCGGCGGTATCTGGAAAGCCGAAGATCTGCTGCGCATCAAGGTCACCGAGCGCGAGCCGCTGGTGGGATATTTCCGCGGCTACCGGATCATCACCGCGCCGCCGCCCTCCGCAGGGGGTGCTGCCATCCTGCAAGCCTTGTCGCTGCTCGAAGCCAAAGGCTTCACCACGCTCGCCGCGGTCGACGGCAAGCATCAGCTGATCGAGAGCCTGCGCCGCGCCTACCGCGACCGCAACGTCTGGTTTGGCGACCCCGATTTCGTGCGGGTACCGCTGTACCGGCTATTGTCGCGCAGCTATCTGCTGCCGCTCGCCGCCGGCATCGGCGACCGGGCCACGCCGAGCCAGCAGCTGCCGGCGGACAGCGGAGATGAGGGCCGGCGCACCGCCCTGGTTCGCGAAGGTGAGCACACCACCCATTTCTCGGTGCTGGACGCCGCCGGCAATCGCGTCGCCGCGACCCAGACTCTCAACATCTTCTTCGGCTCCGGCTTCATGCCGGCCGGCACCGGCATCGTGCTCAACGACGAGATGGATGATTTTTCCGCAGCCGTTGATGTCAGCAACGCCTACGGTCTGGCGGGTTCGAAAGCCAATGCCATCGCCCCCGGCAAGCGGCCGCTGTCGAGCATGTCGCCGACCTTCGTGGAAGGCCCGCGCGGACTGCTGGTCACCGGCACCCCGGGCGGCTCGCGGATTCCCTCGATGGTGCTGCTGTCGGTGCTGCGTTTTGTCGAGGGCGTGAGCGCGCCCGAGATCGCCGCCACACCACGCATCCACCACCAATGGCTGCCGGACGTGCTGAGCTTCGAGCCGAATGCGCTGACTGCCGAGGAGCAGGCCGCGCTCACTGCCAGGGGCCACACGCTCAAGGCGCTGAAGGAGCCATACGGCAACCTGCAGGTGATCGTCCGCGAGGCGGCGACCGGCGTCACCAGCGTCGGCGCCGATCCCCGCTGGATCGCCAGCGGCCAGACCGTGCCGATGCGATAGGCCCTAGTCGAACAGCACCACCTGCCGCACCGCCGCGCCGCTTGCGAGCCGGTCGAAGCCGGTGTTGATCTCTTCGAGCCTGAGCGTGTGGGTGAGCAGTTTCTCCACCGGCAAGCGCCCAGCGCGGTGCAGGGCGATGTAGCGGGGAATATCACGCTGTGGCACGGCGCTGCCCATGTAGCTGCCTTTCACGGTGCGCTCTTCGGCGACCAGGCTCACTGCCGGGATCGAGAATAGTTTGCTGGGATGCGGCAGGCCGGCGGTGACGGTGAGGCCGCCGCGGCGTGTGGCCTGATAAGCCTGCACCAGTACAGCCTCGTGCCCGACGGTTTCGATGGTGACCTGCGCGCCGCCGCTGGTGGCTTCGCGGATGGCTTCGACCGTGTTCGCGTCAGCGAGCACGGTGTGCGAAGCACCGAGCGATTTCGCGAGGGCGAGTTTTTCCGGCAGGCGGTCGATGGCGACGATGGGGTAGGCGCCGGCCGCCACCGCACCGAGCACGGCGGAGAGGCCGACGCCACCGAGGCCGAACACCGCCACGCTCTGGCCGGGCCTGACGCCGGCAGTGTTGACCACCGCACCCATGCCGGTCATCACCGCGCAACCAAACAGGGCGGCGATTTCGGGTTTCAGGTCGCGGTCTATCTTCACGGCCGAGCGTGCCGAGACCACGGTAGCTTCGGCGAAGCCTGAAACGCCGAGGTGGTGATAGGGCTGCATGCCGCTCACCGACCAGCGCATGCCGCCGTTGAGCAGGGTACCGGCGCCATTGGCCCTGGCACCCGGCTCGCAGAGCGCGGCACGGCCTTCGGCGCAGGACGCGCAGTGGCCGCAGCTGGGCACGAAGGAGAACACCACGGCATCGCCCACGGCGAAGTCGTGCACGTGTTCGCCAAGTGCTTCGACGATGCCGGTCGCCTCGTGGCCGAGCACCATCGGCATCGGCCGCGGGCGGTTGCCTTCGATCACCGAGAGGTCGCTGTGGCAGAGGCCGGCGGCGGTGATGCGCACCAGCAGTTCGCCGGGGCCGGGGCCTGCGAGATCGACGGTTTCGATCTTCAGCGGCTGGCTCTGCGCATAGGGCGCGGGCAGACCCATCTCGCGGAGCACGGCGGCTTTTACTTTCATGGCGTGGGTTCCACTTGCAGGGCAGCGAGGGCGTTGCGGAGTGAATCTGGCAGCGGGGTGGCTTTGCGCATGATGCGATCGACGAATACGTGCACGAACCAGCCTTGCGCGGCGCAGGTTTCCTTGCCCTCGGCGAACAGGCCAATCTCGTAGCGCACGCTGCTCCTGCCGAGGTGTGCCACGCGCAGGCCGGCATCGACGGCCATCGGGAAGGCGAGCGAGTCGAGAAACTTGCAGTGCGATTCCGCACACAGGCCGATCACCGCGCCCTGATGAATGTCGAGTGCGCCGCTGCGGATGAGATAGGCGTTGATGACGGTATCGAAGTAGCTGAAATACTCGACGTTGTTCACATGCCCGTAGATGTCATTGTCCTTCCAGCGCGTGCTGATGCGCTGGATGTGCGGGTAGGCGGCACGCGTGCTCATGTTGCTGCCACCGCCAGCGGTAAGCGCTTACCGGCATGCAGCTGCGGCAGTACCAGTTCGCGGTACGAGAAGAAGTCGCTCAACAGGGCCTCCGTCGGCACGGTTTCGAGGAATGCCGCCTCGCAAGGGAGGGGTGCGCGAGATTGTAGGGCGAGTCGCTGTGACTTGGTTCCAGCCCCTTCTGCGTCGCATTCAAGCTAAAAACAACGTGCGCGCATGCCTGCCCAAGCCTTTTGCAACGCTCGCGAAGGGTTCTCCTGCAACGCGCCGGGCGTTTGGAAAATCCGCGGCGATTGCTGCTCGCAGTGCTGCCAGGCCGGTAGAGCCGCCGGTGAAATAGATCGCCTCCACCGCCTGTGGAGTCACCCCTGCATCGCTGACGGTGCGCCGCGCAGCGTCGGCGATCTTGCCCACCGCAGTCGCCAGCGCCTGCTGCAACTGGGCGGCATCGAGCTGCGCGCGCAACGCATCCTCGACAAAGCCGAGGTCGATGTCGGCAACGCCGTGTAGTGCCACCTCCACCTTGGCGGCTTCCACCGCGCCCGCCAGCCGGTGTCCCTCGCGCTCGCGCAGCACCCGCATCAGCCGCGTGTGCGCCAGCTGATCCCTGAAGATGGTGCGCATCGCCGCTGCTGCGGCCAGTGTTTGTGGCGCGTAGAGCAGATTGATGCGGTGCCAGGTGGCGAGCTCGAAATAGAGATGCGCCGGGATCGGCTTGCCATTGCGGGTGAGGCCGCCAAGCCCCAGCGCGGGCATGACAGCGGCGAGGCTCAGCTGCTGGTCGAAGTCGGTGCCAGCCAGATGCACGCCGCCATTGGCGAGCACATCGGCGCTGCGATCTTTCAGCTTGGCGCGCTCCGGGCCTAAGCGGATCAGCGAGAAGTCGGAGGTGCCGCCGCCGATGTCGGCCACCAGTACTAGCGTCTCGCGCGTGAGCTGGCTCTCAAAGTCGAGTGCGGCGGCGATCGGCTCGTACTGGAACTGCACGTCGGAATAGCCCACGCTCCTGGCGATGTCGGCGAGCGTGTTCTGCGCATCGGCGTCGCGCAGCGGGTCGTCATCGACGAAGAACACCGGGCGGCCCAGCACCAGCTGCTTCAGCTCCACACCAGCCTCGGCTTCGGCCAGTTGTTTCAGGTGCGACAGAAAGTGCGCGAGGATGTCGCGATAGGCCACCGCCTTGCCGTTGATCAGCGTGGTATCGCGCATCAGCTCGCTGCCCAGCAGGCTCTTCAGCGAGCGCATCAGACGGCCGGGATACGCCGCCTGATACTCCCCGATCGCCTGCCGGCCGAACACGATGCTGCGTTCTTCGGCATTGAAGAACACCGCCGTGGGCATGCTCTCCTTGCCCTGTTCCAGAGCGACCAGCTGGCCATCGGCGTGATTGCCGACGAAGACGGCGGAATTGGAGGTGCCAAAGTCGATGGCGGCGTAGGCAGTCATAAACGACGAAAAAATGGGGGGGCGCGCTGCGCCTGAAGTAGCAGCCGACCATTATGAGTCAGTTGCAGGCGGCAAATGGCGGGTGCTGAAGCAGCGCTACTGGCGGCTTCGTCTCGACCTTGACTGCCGGACACCACCACATTGCTGAAATTCAGGTTTTGGAGTTGACCCTGTTTCGCGGACACCTGATCGTTTAAGAAAAGGAGTCCTGAGATGCCGAAGAGTCGACTGCCGTATCCGGCAGCCTTTCGCCAGCAGATGATTGAGCTGGTTC
>JBKJJE010000181.1:0-14847 GCA_046598075.1 Stagnimonas sp. | reverse complement strand
TTGCTGCCGCTGCTGTTCACGCTCGGCCGCCCACAGGGCCTGCCCGACCAGCCACTGCCCGAAAGCATTCAGCGCGACTCGCTGAGCAATATCGTCGACAACGTCGATGCCCGTGGTCGTGGCCAACTGCCCTTGCCCGCCACCGCCGTATCCGTGCCCATTCCGGCGCTGATGGGCAGTGTGGCTGCCGTCGGCCATCTCAATGCCACCCCGGATGTTGACGGTGCGATCCGCCAGGACCCTCTGGTGGTGCATTACTACGATGCGTTTTATCCCTCGATTGCACTGCGTGCCGCAGCGCTTGCACTCAATCTCAAGCCGGCCGACATCCAGGTTCAGCTTGGCGAGGGCATCGCCATGGGCGGCTTGGAGATTCGCAGCAATCCGCAGCTGATGATGTACACCCAGTTCTACGGCGAGCACGATGGCGCACCGGCGTTTCGCACCGACTCAGCGTTTGATGTGATGGCGGGCAAGATCCCACCCGAAAAATACAAAGACAAAATCGTGCTGGTTGGCACAACCGCCGCGGGCACCGGCGAGAGTTTTGCCACGCCAGTGTCGCCAGCTACCGCGCCAGTGGTGCTGCTGGCGCACTCGATATCGAGCATTCTGCAACAGCACTATTTTCTGCGACCAAACTGGGGCCGCTGGCTGGAAATCGGCTTGTTTCTGAGCGTCACCGCCTTCCTCGCGCTGGCGGTGCCGCATCTGGGGGCCGGTCTGGCTGCAGGACTGACGGCAGTACTGGTGATTGCACTGCTGGCGGCCGAATATTTTCTGCTGGCGAGCTCAGGCTTGTGGCTCAAACTGGTGGTCACCGCGCTGTATGCAGCCACCGGCTACGGCGTGCTGCTGTTGAAGCGCTTCAACCTGACCGAGAAACTCAGGTTCGCCAGCGACAGCGAATCAGCCGAGTCGAACAAGATGCTGGGGCTGGCGTTCCAGGGGCAGGGCCAGCTCGACATGGCCTTTGATAAGTTCAAGCGGGTCAAGCCGGTCGACGACAAGCTGCTCGACCTGCTCTACAACTTGGCGCTCGATTTTGAGCGTAAGCGCCAGTTCAACAAGGCCGAATCGGTCTACCAGTACATCTTCCAGCAAAACAAGAGCTTCAAGGACGTCGAGGTCAAGCTCAATCGCGCCAAGAAACTCAGCGAGACGGTGATTCTGGGCGGTGGCGCCATGGGTGCGTCCACGGCCGGCGGCACGATGATCATGGCCGGCGGCGGCACAGAAAAGCCGATGCTAGGCCGCTATCAGGTCGAGAAAGAACTCGGCAAGGGCGCGATGGGCGTGGTCTACCTGGGCAAGGATCCGAAGATCGGGCGCATGGTGGCGATCAAGACCATGGCGCTGTCGCAGGAGTTCGAGGCCGACGAGTTGAAGGATGTGAAGGAGCGCTTCTTCCGCGAGGCCGAAACTGCAGGACGACTGAGCCACCCCAACATCGTCTCGATTTTTGATGCCGGCGAGGAGCACGACCTCGCCTATATCGCCATGGAGTTCGTCAAGGGCGGCGACCTCACCAAGCACATCAAACCCAACACTCTGCTGCCGGTGCCGGAGGTATTGCGCCTGATGGCAGATGCCGCCGATGCCCTCGATTATGCGCACAACAACAGCGTGATCCATCGCGATATCAAGCCCGCCAACATGATGCTGCTGGACGACGGCAAGATCATCAAGCTGATGGACTTCGGCATCGCCCGCATAGCAGACAGCAGCAAAACCAAGACCGGCATGGTGCTGGGCACGCCCAGCTACATGTCGCCGGAGCAGCTGGCCGGCAAGAAGGTGGATGGCCGCAGCGACCTGTTCTCACTGGGGGTGACGCTCTACCAGCTGCTCACCGGCAGCCTGCCGTTCCAGGCTGATTCGATGGCCACGCTGATGTTCAAGATCGCCAACGAGGCGCATGGCTCGCCGCTGCTGGTGCGTCCCGAGCTGCCGCCGGAACTGGCGGAGATCATCGACCGGGCGCTGACCAAGAACTACGAGCAGCGTTATGCCCGCGGCAGCGAAATGGCCCGTGCATTGCGCGATGTGATGCGCAAGCTCGCCGCCTAGCGCAAGCCGGACCGACGTCGCCATGACCACCTCCTCTGCGGCCGCCTGAGCCCCTCCCCATGTCGCTCAAGGACAAGGTGTCCACCGCGCTGCTCACCGACATGGGGCGGGTGCGCAGCAACAACGAAGACGCCGTGGCCGAAGACATCAGCCTGGGTCTGCTGGTGCTGGCGGATGGCATGGGCGGCTACAACGCCGGCGAGATTGCCAGCGGCATCACCATCGCCACCGTGCTCGACACCGCCCGGCGGGAATGGAAATCGCTGGCGAAGGGCCAGGTCGATGCCGCCAGCGGCTACAGCCACGAGGCACTGATGCTGCGCAATGCAGTGGAAACCGCCCACACCACCATCTACCACGTCAGCCAGTCGCAGCCGCAATGCGCCGGCATGGGCACCACGGTGGTCACCTGCCTGCTGCACAACGACCGGCTGTCGATCGCCTATGTCGGCGACTCGCGCCTGTACCGGCTGCGCAAGGAGCAGCTGGAACAGGTCACCCGCGACCACTCGCTGCTGGAAGAACTCATCGCCCGTGGCCATTACAGCCGCCCGGAGGCGATGAAGCTGGTGCGCAAGAACATCGTCACCCGTGCCCTGGGCGTGGAGCCGCAGGTGACGGTAGACCTCATCGAGGAGCTGGTCGAAGTCGGCGACATCGTGCTGCTCTGCTCGGACGGACTGACCGACATGGTCGATGATGAAAGCATCCGCCTGACGCTCGTCGAGTATGCTGATAACCTCGAAACGGCGGCGAGAAAATTGGTGGACATCGCCAACGAGCGCGGCGGCAAGGACAATGTTTCGGTCGTGCTGGCGCGGATCAATGAAAGCTTCATGCGCAAGCAGCGCTGGTTCGACCGGTTTGCGGACTGGTTTTAAGACACACGGGGAAGTCATGGGCAAACTCATCATCACGGAATCCAGCGGCGTCTCGCGCGAGCTGATGCTCGACAAGGAACGCGTCAGCATCGGCCGCCATGCCGACAACGACATCTGCCTCAACGACAAGGCGGTGTCCGGTCATCACGCCATCATCATCACCATCCTCTCGGATTCCTTCCTCGAGGATCTGGACTCCACCAATGGCACGCTGGTCAACGGCAAGCAGATTGCCAAGCACCCGCTGTCGAACGGCGACACCGTCAACATCGGCCGCAACTCGCTGCGCTACGAGGGGGAGCAGCAGGGTCCCGGCGAAGATTTCGAAAAAACCATGATCCTGCGCCCGGCCCAGATGGCAGCAGTAATGAACACCCCAGTCGCCCCGGACAAGCCGCAGACCGGGCGTCTGCGGGTCGAGAGCGGCAGCAATGCCGGCCGCGAGCTGGAACTCACCAAGGCGCTCACCACCATCGGCAAACCCGGCGTGCAGGTGGCGGCCATCACCAAGCGTTCGGATGGCTTCTACATCGTCCATGTCGGTGGTGCCACCGGCGGCAAGCGGCCGCTGGTGAACAATGCCGAGATCGACGCCCAGGCCCGCAAGCTCAATGCCAACGACATCATCGAACTGGCCGGGACGAAAATGCGGTTTCTGTTGGCCTGAGCGGGCAGCATGCAGTGAAAAAAGCCGACTGCATGTCGGCTTTTTCATGGCTGAGTCGGCAGCGCCGCCAGGATCAGGAACCGAGGTAGCGAAACCGTACCCGCTGGGTCAGCCCGCAGAACAGCTCGTAGGCCAGGGTGTTGGCGTAGGCGGCAATTTCTTCGGCGGGCAATGCCGCACCCCAGAGCGTCACCGCATCGCCAACAGCTGCGTCGGGTGCAGCACGCAGGTCGACCGTGATCATGTCCATCGACACCCGTCCCACCAGCGGCACGCGGGTGCCGCGGACGATGACCGGCGTGCCGGATGGCAGGCAGCGATGCACGCCGTCGGCGTAGCCCACCGCCACCACCCCGATCTTCATCCGCTCCGGCGTGCGCCAGGTCTGGCCATAGCCAATCGGCTCATTGGCGGCGTATTCGCGAATAGCGATCAGGCGGCTTTGCAGGGTCAGCGCCGGCAGCAGGCCCAGGTCAGCACCCACTTTGCCAGGCAGCGGCGAGGCCCCGTAGAGCATCAGGCCGGGTCTCACCCAGTCCACTCTCGCCTCCGGCCAGGCCAGCAGGCCCGCCGAATTCGCGATGGAGCGCGGCCCCGCCAGGCCGTTCAGGGCGGCGTTGTAGGCAGCGATCTGCCCGGGCGTGGCGGGGTTGTCGGTTTCGTCGGCGCAGGCCAGATGAGTGATCCAGCCCTCGAACGCCCAGGCCGGATGACGCCGCAGGGTTTCCACCAAAGAGGGCACATCCGCGAGCGGAAACCCCAGCCGGTGCATGCCCGAATCGAGCTTGAACCAGAGATGGATCCGGGCACTCGCGGGGAGCTGTTCGAGCAGGGCAATCTGCCAGTGGTCATGCACCACCACCTGCAGGCGTTCGTAGACGGCGAGCGCGGCTTCCTCGATGGAAATCACCCCTTCGAGCAGGGTGATCGGGGTGCTCAGCAGATGCGCCTGGCGCAGCTGCATGGCCTCCTCCATGCAGGCGACAGCGAGGGCGTTAGCACCGCCGGCTTCCAGCGCACGGGCGACCGGCACCGCGCCGTGGCCATAGGCATCGGCCTTGACCGCAGCCATCACCTTCGACTGCGGCGCGATGCGGCGGACCTGCGCGAGGTTGTGACGAATGGCCTTGAGATCGACCACGGCGGTGACGCGCGGGGTCATGCGTAGTCGTCGTAACCGGCCGGCGCCAGCGTGTTGAGGTTGTCGAAACGGGTGAACTGGCCGAGGAAGGCAGTCTTGCACATGCCGGTCGGGCCGTTGCGCTGCTTGGCGATGATCAGCTCGGCAGTGCCCTTGTCGGGGGTGTCCTTGTTGTAGACCTCGTCGCGGTAGATGAACACGATCACGTCGGCGTCCTGCTCGATACCGCCGGACTCGCGCAAGTCCGCCATGCGCGGGCGCTTGTTGTCGCGGTTTTCGAGGCCGCGGTTGAGCTGCGAGAGCGCGATGATCGGTACGTTGAGTTCTTTCGCCAGCGACTTGAGGTTGCGGGAAATCTCCGACACCTCGTTGGTGCGATTTTCCGCACCCGGAACCTGCATCAGCTGGATGTAGTCGACCACGATCAGACTCAGGCCGTGCCGCCCCGCCACCCGGCGGGCGCGCGAACGCAGATCCAGCGGCGACAGGCCACCGGTTTCGTCGATGAATAGCGGCGCTTCCTCGATGATGCCCAGCGCCGAGGAGAACTTGTGCCAGTCCATGTCGTCCATGGCACCGGTGCGCAGCTTCTGCTGGTCGATGCGGCCGAACGAGGACACCACGCGGATGCCGAGCTGCTCGGCCGACATTTCCATGCTGAACACCAGAGTCGGAAGCTTGCGCTCCAGCGCGGCGTATTCGGCGATGTTCATCGCGAAACTGGTCTTGCCCATCGAGGGGCGACCGGCAACGATGATCAGGTCGCCGGCGTGCAGGCCGTTGGTCATCTCGTCGAAGCGGGTGAAGCCGGTGGGCAGGCCCTGGGCACCGCCGGGGTTGAGCTGGGCGGCCTTGAGCTTCTTGTCCAGCGCCTCCATCAGCGGCTGCATGGTCATGTACTGCGACTTCGACTTGGCGTCGCGGCCTCTGAGCTTGGTCAGCTGCTGCTCGGCCACATCCAGCAGCTCGGTGGCATTGCGGCCTTCGGGGCGGAACGCCAGCTCGGTGATCTGGTCGCCGGCTGCCACCAGTCCGCGCAGCACGGCGCGCTCACGGACGATCCTGGCGTATTCGGCGACGTTGGCGGCACCCGGCGTGTCGTTGACCAGCTGGCCCAGGTAGGGCATGCCCTCGACGTCCTCCAGCTTGCCGAGATTGCGCAGGTAGTCCGAGACGGTGACGAAATCGCAGGGCCGCGACTGGTTTGCCAGCGCACACAGCGCCTTGAAGATGATGCGGTGCTTCTCGAAGTAGAAATCGTCTTCGGTGACGATGTCGAGCACTTCGTACACACCACGGGTGTCGAGCATCATGCCGCCCAGCACCGACATTTCCGCCTCTTCGGAATGCGGCGGTACCTTGGGCGTGAGCAGCTGGCGTACCTTGCCGCCGCGGGGGCTGCGGTCAGGGTTGCGATCCAGGAAGTCGATGGGTGTCATGCGCCTAATCTAATCCTGCGGATATCAGGAGGGAATAAATGGGTATAAGCCGGTGGGTATCGCGCGGAAAAGCAGTCCGCGGCTACGTATAAGTCACCCATAACCTTGCCCCCATAAAAACGAACGGCTCGCCAAAGCGAGCCGTTCGGGCACAGCCTGATGACTCAGGCCTTTTCTTTCTCGACCTTGACGGTCAGTTCCACTTCAACTTCGGAGTGCAGGCGCACCAGCACCTTGTACTCACCGGCGTTGCGGATCGGGCCGCTGGCCATGTTGATCTCGCTCTTGTCGAGGTCGATCTTCTGGGCAGACGCTGCGCGCTCGATGTCGGCAGGGCCGACGGAGCCGTAGAGCTTGCCTTCTTCGGAGGCCAGTGCACGCACCGTGACCACCACGCCGGCGAGCTTGCCGGCGCGGATCTTGGCAGCGGCCACCGAGTCGCTGGCTTTCTTCACCAGCTCGGCCTTGCGGTCTTCAAACACCTGCTTGTTGGCGGTGGTGGCGGGCAGCGCCTTGCCGTTGGGCAGCAGGAAATTGCGGCCGTAGCCGGGCTTGACCTGCACCACATCGCCGAGATCGCCGAGATGCTTGATCTTTTCCAGCAGAATCAGATTCATGATCTAGCCCCTTACTCGTGCTTGTCGGTGTAGGGCAGCAGCGCCAGAAAGCGCGCGCGCTTCACGGCGTTGGTGATCTGCCGCTGGTAGTAGCTGACCGTGCCGGTGACGCGGGCGGGCTGCAGCTTGGCGTTTTCGCTGATGTACTGCTTCAGCAGGTTGACATCCTTGTAGTCGATCGGCTGCGCGTAGTCTGACGAGAACTTGCAGGAACGGCGCTTGTTGCGGACGAAACGGCTCATGCTGCGATCTCCTCTGCGGCGACATCATCGGCGACGGCTTCTTCAGCGGCGGCAGGTGCATCACCGCTGCGTGATTTGTACTCGCGCTTGTTTTCCTCTTCGGGATTCTTGAACAGGGCGGACTGGCCGGTGACGGCAGCCTCGGTGCGGATCACCATCTTGCGGATCACGGCGTCATTGAACTTGAACGCATTCTCGAGTTCGGCCAGCGCCTTGTCGGTGCATTCCACGTTCATCAGCAGATAGTGGGCCTTGTGCAGCTTGGCGATGGGGTACGCCAGCTGGCGACGGCCCCAGTCTTCGAGGCGGTGAATCTTGCCGCCGTCGGCTTCGACAAATGCTTTGTAACGCTCGGTCATGGCCGGGACCTGTTCAGACTGGTCCGGGTGCACCATGACCACGATTTCATAGTGGCGCATGCAACTCCTTGTGGATTGTGAGCCCCCCGCATCAAGGGCGGTGGAGCAAGGAAACCCGCCGAGGCAGTCTCAGCGGGGCGCGGAGCATACGCTTTCGGGCTTGCGCGGAGCAAGTGCACCCGCAGGCATCCAGTGCCGTAGTGGGTCCTGCCTCAGTAGATCAGGGGGATCAGCAAGGTCGTCAGTGTACCGCTCAGCAGTACCAGCGGCATGCCGAATCTGAAGAAATCTGCCGGGGTATAGCCGCCCGGCCCCATCACCATCAGGTTGGTCTGATAGGCCATCGGCGAGGCGAAAGACGCCGACGCGCCGATCAGCACCGTGAGTGCGGCAGCGTGCACGTTCATGCCCGCCGCAACCGCTGCGCTCATCGCCAGCGGCAACACCAGCGCAACCGCCGCTGCGTTGGAGATGAGAGTGGTCACCGCCGCTGAAACGATGAAAATACTGGCGACGAAGAGATGGCTGCTGCCCTGGCTGAGAGAAACCAGCGGTGCCGCCAGCCACTGCAGGACGCCGCTCGCCTCCAGCGCCTTGCCCAGGCCGATGGCACCGGCGATCACGATCAGCAGGCTGCCGTCCAGGCTCTTGCGGGCGGCATCCATCGACAGGCACTGGCTTGCCAGCATGGCGGCGGCGGCCAGCAGCGATCCACCGAGCATGTCCCAGATGCCGATGAGATTGCCCAGAATCATCGCCAGCACGATGGCGATGGCAACGCGCGGCTTGCCGATGGCCGAGATGGCGGTGTCGTTGAGCGGATGCAGCATCAGAAAGTCGTGGGCACCAGACCAGCGGCGGCCAAAATCCGCTGAGGCATCGAGCAGCAGCACGTCACCCGGTGCCAGCATCACGTCGCCAAGCCTTCCGCCCAACTCCTGACCGTCGCGCGAGATCGCGATGATGACGGCATCGTAGTGACTGCGGAATCCGGAATCCCGCACCGTCATGCCGAGTTTCGGAGAGCGTATCGAAACCACCGCTTCAAAAAGATGCCGAAGGCGCTGGCCGCCTTGCACATCGAACAGCCGATCGGTCCGCAGATCGAGCCCGGGGATACGCAGCAGATCAGAAATCCGCTCCGGATCACCCACGAATACCAGCCGGTCACCGCCCTGGATGACTGTGGAAGGTTCAACCGGTGCGATGACCGTATCATCGCGGAGAATCTCGGTCAGGAACACGCTGTTGAGATTGCGCAAGCCAGCTGCGGAGACGGTTTTGCGCGCCACCGGACTGCCCGGCTGCACTTGCAGTTCCAGCGAATAGCGGCGCACGTCGCGGGCGCGTTCGACCAGAGTCTGTCGAACCGGCAGGCGGTTCTGGGCAAAATGCATATACAACAGGGTCGCTACCGCAACCGGCAAGCCGATCAGTGCCGTCTCGAAAAAGCCGAAGCCCGCCTCGCCCGGTGCCGAGGCAATCAATACGCTGTTGGCAACCAGGTTGACCGAACTGCCGATCAGGGTGAGCGAGCCACCGACCACGGCGGCAAAACTCAGCGGCATGAGAAATCGCGATGCCGGCAGGTTGTGGCGAGCCGCCCAGTCCTGCACCAGCGGCATGTAGAGTGCCACCAGCGGCGTATTGGCGATGAAGGCGCTGAGCAGGGTAACCGGCACCGTGACCGTCAGCTGGGCGAGTTGCTGCGAGCGTGGCTCCCGCAGCAGCAGCGTGCCCAGCACGTGCATCGCACCGCTTTCCCGCAGGCCTGCCGCCACCACGAACAACATGGCGATGGTGATGACGCCAGGGTTGGAAAACCCTGCGAGCGCAACCTCCGGCGCACTCGCCTTGGTCAGCACCAGTAGGGTCAGCGCGCCCATGACGATGGCATCCGCACGTTCGGGACGCCGCCAGAAACCGATGAAGCTGATCGCCGTGGCGACTGCGCAAATCAGGGGTGCAGGGCTTGAGAGTACTGACATGGCGTCCTTGAATCGAAAGACTCGGCAGAGTCGCGGCTGACTTGCAAGCCCCCGCAAACGAACCCTGGCCCGCTGCGGGCTTTAATGGGTGGCTGCGCTGGAATAGTGCTGACGAAACTGCCGGATAAACGTCGGCAACTGCGCTGCGGGCAGATCATTGATTCCCGCCGCAGCGGCGCGCCCTCCACCGCTGGCAAACTGGCGGCAGAGCGCATCAGCCCCCTGCTTGCGGTTGAGCGGCGCACGGACGCTGACCAGATAGCTGCCGCCCGCTTTCTCGGTCAACACCGCATGGGCGCGATCGGGATGCAGATTGACCAGATCGTTGCTGTAGACACCGCTGACCCGGCGCGCCCAGGCGGCATCCGGCAGAATCAGCAGGGCGGCATCATCGGTCGAACCTGCCGAAGGCTGGGTCGCTTCGGCCCTCGCCATGTCGGTTCGATAACCGTCGGCGAGCTTCTCGAAGTGCTCACGCCCCTCCGCGATGAAATCCAGCGGATCGGCATAGCAGCTGACCAGGCGGAACAGCGCTGCCGGTGCGAAATGCAGATCCTCGATCTGCTCGCCATAGCCGTTGTAGTTCAGATAGGTGCCGAGGTCTTCGAGCTGCCGCAGCTGCGACGCACTCAAGCCAAGCGCCTTCGCTAGCGTTTCCGCGCTCCGTTTCAGATTGTCGCCAAAGGCGCCCACCACCGCCCAGGCGAGATAGCGATTTTTCAGCAGGCCGTTGACCAGCAGGCTGGTGCAGACATCCGGGGCCTCGTTGATCACGGTGGTCAATCGCGGGTGCACAGGAATCTCGCCGGCAAAGTGGTGATCGACATAGAGCACCGACGCGCCCGCATCGAGCATGCGTACCAGCGCGTCACGGTTCTTGTCGAGCGACACGTCGAGCACCGTCACCTGGTCGCCGGCCTGCGCCGCGACCTGCTCCAGCAACTCGATGTCACGCTTGACGCCGGTGACCAGCCTTGCCTCGCGCGGCTCCGCCAGATGCAGCTGCGTCAGCGCGCAGATGCCATCGGCGTCGCCGTTGAAGACATCGATGCGGCTCATGCCTTCTGGGCGTCGGCAATCTGGTAGTAGTCCATCAGCACCCTGGCAACCTCGGGCCGCGAGAACTCCGGCGGCGGCGCGATACCGGCACCGAGCATGGCGCGCACCTTGGTGCCCGACAGCGCGATGAAGTCATCCGGCACATGGTCGGGCGCCTCGCGCATCATCACCACGCGGCCAAGCTTCTTGCTGAAGGCGGTGTTGTCGGCGCGGAAGATCTCGATGTCCAGCGCCCCGGTGGGCACCTTGTCGTCGAAGATGGTCTGCGCGTCGAAGGGGCCGTAGTAGTCACCCACGCCAGCGTGATCACGGCCAACGATCAAGTAGTCGGTGCCCATGTTCTGGCGGAACACCGCGTGCAGCACCGCCTCACGGGGGCCAGCGTAGAGCATGTCGAAGCCATAGCCGGTGATCATCACCGTGTTGGCCGGAAAGTAGTGCTCCACCATCGTGCGGATGCAGGCGTCGCGCACCGGCGCGGGGATGTCGCCGTCCTTGAGCTTGCCCAGCAGCATGTGGATGACGATGCCGTCGGTACCCAGGCGCTCGTGCGCCATCCGGCAGAGTTCCTCGTGCGCGCGGTGCATGGGGTTGCGGGTCTGGAAGGCAACGACCTTTTTCCAGCCGCGCTCAGCGATCTCCTGGCGGATTTCCACCGCCGTGCGGAAGGTGTCGGGGAACTCGCTCTGGAAGTAGCTGAAGCTCAGCACCTCGATCGGCCCGGACAGCAGGGTGTTGCCCAGGCCCAGGAAAGTACCGACTCCGGGATGCTTGGCATCGAGATTGCCGAAGATGGCCTTGGCCATGCCCTGCAGTTCTTCGTCGCTGACGGTCTCGATACCCTGCACGTCCATGATGGCGAGCACGGGCTGGCCCTCGACGTTGGGATCGCGCAGCGCGATGCGGCCGGGCTTGATGCCGTGCACTTTCGTGAGGTTGAGAATCGGCACCGGCCAGAACAGGCCGGCAGCCGTCTTCAGCTGCTGCGCCACACTCAGCGCATCGGCCTTGTCCATGTAGCCGCTGAGCGGGTTGAAGTAACCGGCGCCGAGCATCACCGCGTTGGCGGCAGCAGCGGAATTCAGCAGCAGGCTGGGCAGCTGCTCGGCTTCGCTGAGCAGCGCGGCACGCTGGGTGGCGTCCTCGACATAACGGGGCTTGAGGGTATCTGAACCGTGGGGCTTGATCATATGGGGTCTCAAACGTCGAGCAGAATGCCGCGCGCGATCATCAGGCGGATGCAGGCTTCCACTTCGTCCTGCAGGGACATTTCAGCAGTCTTCAGCACCAGCTCCGGGTGGTGCGGCGCTTCGTACGGATCGTCGATGCCGGTGAAGTTCTTGATCTGGCCCGCGCGGGCCTTTTTGTAGAGCCCCTTGGGGTCGCGCTTTTCCGCTTCCGCCAGCGGGCAGTCGACATAGACCTCGATGAATTGCAGACCGGCATCCTGGTGCAGCTGGCGGACGATGTCGCGGTCGGCACGGTAGGGGCTTATGAAGCTGGACAGGGCAATCACGCCCGCCTCGGTAAACAGCTTGGAGATTTCGCCGATGCGGCGGATGTTCTCGGTGCGGTCGTCGGCACTGAAACCAAGATTCTTGTTGATGCCTAAGCGGATGTTGTCGCCATCCAGCCGGAACGACAGTCGGCCACGGCGGGCCAGCTCCTTTTCCAGCGCCACCGCAATCGTGCTCTTGCCACTGCCGGAAAACCCGGTGAACCAGAGCGTGGCACCGCGTTGACCCAGAATCCGGTAACGCTCGGCGCGCGTCACCTCGCCCTCGTGCCAGGTTACGTTGGTTGATTTTTGTTCAGTCATGCTTTTCTCGTTGGTCGGCAATGGTAATTCCCCCAATGAATCCACTGGGTCGGTAATTCGTGATTTTCTCGTACTTCCGACTGCAGCGGCTCGTTCGACGCATGCCTTTCACATCGCCGCGTCGCAGGTCGCAGCAACCCGGGTTCCCTCACGATCGCGGTGCTCCCAAGCGCCATCGCAGATCTCGCGAGTCTTTCGGCGGCACGCATTTTTCTGCCCCATCTATATCTTCTGATAAGTTGCCGGACATGCATGGCATTGATGTCTACCGCTGCTGCCCGACCGGGAAATGTCGGCATTCAGGCGCGTCTGATGGGATGCTCTAATAGTCGAGCTGGAGTTGCATCGAATGACTGAACACGAAGAGGCAATTCCTTTCTCGGAGCGGCGCAGGCAAATCCTGCGCGGCGTGGTCACCGCCACCGTAGGCGGAGTGATCAGCGCATGCTCCAGCACCGGCGACGGTGGCACCCCCCCCATTCCCACGCCGACACCAGCGCCGATACCCACGCCCACACCGACCCCTGCGCCGACACCTTCACCCTCACCTGCGCCAACCGAACCGCCGCCATCCTCCCCGCTGCCCGGAGAACCCGCGTTTCCTGGTGCTGCAGAAGTCAGCACCCCCTTGCGCGCCGGCAAGAACGTAGTTTTTGTGTCCTGTGACGACCTCAACGACTGGGTCGGCTGGATCGGTGGGCATCCCCAGGCACGCACGCCCAACATCGACCGGCTGGCGGCGATGGGGATGCGGTTCACCCGCGCCTACACGCCGTTTTCGCTGTGTGGACCATCGCGGGCGTCGGTGATGACCAGTTTGATTCCGTTCCGGCACGGCATCACCACCAACAACGGCAAGATCAGCGACTCCGTACCGAACGCGGCCACCATCCCGGCCTTTTTCAAAGCCCAGGGCTATACGACGGCCGCCTTCGGAAAAATAACCAACTATGCGAATGACCTGCCCTGGGACCTCGAGGTCTACAACCCCAATGTGGACGTCAAACCCAGTGCCGCAAAGCCCTTGAATGGCCTTTACGATCCCAACAATCCTTCGGATCGCTATCTGTTCAACACCGACTGGGGTGTGGCCAGCAACTCGTATGAGGAAATGCCGGATACCGGCTACCTGCGGCGCGCTCAGCAGTTTCTGCGCTCACCGCCATCCACACCCTATTTCATGGCGGTCGGCTTTCAGGCTCCCCATCTGCCCTGGTATCTGCCGGCGCAGTACTTCGACCGGTTTCCGCTGGACGAAGTACAGCTCCCCAAGGTTCTCGAAGGTGACCGTAACGATGTGCCGGCGCCGATCAACAACAATGACCCGCATTGGCACGAGCGCATCGTGCAGACCAACAACTGGAGGCCCGGAGTGCGTGCCTACCTGGCTGCGATGTCATACGCGGATGACCTGGTTGGCGAATTGATGGCGACGCTCGACGAACTGTCCGCCTGGAAAGACACCGTCGTCATCCTGTGGAGTGACAACGGCTTTCACCTCGGCGAAAAGGAGCTCTGGGGCAAGGAGGTCCTTACCGAGGATTCCACCCATGTGCCGCTGGTCATTGTCGCGCCGGATGGGCTCGGTGCGGACAAGGTCTGCACACGGCCGGTGAGCCTGCTCGATCTGTTCCCGACACTGGCGCACCTCAACGGCCTGACTCCACCAGCCGGCATCGATGGTCGCAGCCTCTACCCGCTGCTAGGCGATCCGGCATCAGAGCGCCGCCCGGTCGGCATGGACCTCGGCAAATCGGCGCAGGCGGTGCGCTCGACCCGCTGGCGCTACATCCGCTGGCGGCAGGGCCAGGAGGAGCTGTACGACCATGCCTCGGATCCGGACGAATGGAACAACCTGGCGGCAAGGCCGGAGTTCACCGAAGTCAAGAAGGCCTTGTCGCAGTGGCGGCCGCCAACCTGATGGTTGTCCCGGCGCCTGAGCTGGCATCAGGCGCTGCAGGGCATGGCTTTCAGTCGAAGTATTGATAACCCCGGCGCGGACTCGGTTGCGCTGGCTAGACCAGACCCAGGAGCGGATACCGGGCAATGTCAAACGGCGTTGCGGGCAGGCCGATGGCAACGGAGAGGCTGTTGTAGTAGCGGCGGAAATCCACCGAAAGCTTGAGATTGCCGTCGGCATTCAGATCGCCCAGCGACGGCAGTGCGCCATGCAACCCGCCCCTGACCCTTCCCCCCAACACAAAGGCACTGCCGGCGGTGCCATGGTCGGTACCGGCCGAGCCGTTTTCCTGCACGCGGCGACCAAACTCCGAGTAGCTGGCGATGACCGTGTCTTGCCAGAGCCCCTGCTTCTGCAGAATGGAGATGAACGCCGCCAGACTGCGGCTGGTGCGGCGCAGGAGCTTGAAGTGCCGCCCCTGATCGGGGCTGGCAGGGTCGACCTGGTTGCTGTGGGTATCGAAGCCATCCACCACCAGCTTGAAAACGCGCAGGCCGGGGTCTTGCACCATCAGCGCGGCCAGTTGCTGGAGCTGGTGGCTGAAGGCCGAGTTCGGAAACTCGATGTCGGACTTCGGCAGCTTCGCGGGCTTGGCCATCAGCTGC
>JBKJJE010000198.1:0-27751 GCA_046598075.1 Stagnimonas sp. | reverse complement strand
AACACCCGGCTGGTGTCGGTAGGGTTGGATTCCACGATCCTGAAATCCGGCAACCGCCTTTGCAGGTAGTGCACGCGGGCGTCGATCTCGCGCAGCTCTTTCTTGCGATAGATGTACTCGGCGTTCTCGCTGCGATCGCCCTCGGCCGCCGCTGCGGTGATCGCCCGCACCACTTCGGGACGCCGCTCGCGCCAGAGATGGTCGTATTCGGCTTTCAATCGCTGGTAGCCGCTGCGGGTGATGTAGACCGAGGCAGGGCCATCGGGGTTGGGCGGACGCCAGCGGCTCACGCGCGCCCCAGCCTGGCGATCAGGCTGGGCAGCAGCACCAGCGTGCAGATCAGAATCACGCCGAGCCCCACGGTCAGCAGTAGTCCCATGCTGACCATGCCGGGATGCCCTGCCAGCATCAGGTCGCCGAAGTTGGCCATGGTCACCAGTGCGCCGAACAGCACCGCGCGGGTGGCGCCGGTCTTGAGTAGGTTGGCGTCGGGTGGCAGGCGGCGTGCCTGCTGCACCAGATACACGCCATAGTCGACACCGACGCCGAGCAGCAGCGGCAGGGCGATGACGTTGGCGAAGTTGAACGGGGTGCTGGTGAGCACCGATGCCGCCATCGTCAACAGCCCGGCAGCAGCCAGCGGCAGCAGCACCAGCAGGGTGTCGCGCAGGCTGCGCAGCAGAATCAGCAATAGCAAGCCGATGGCCAGCGCGGAATAGAGAAAAGCCTGCCGGAACGACTGCACCACTGCGGTGCCCGCCTCGATCATCGCCAGTGGCGGTCCGCTCACGGTCGGCTCGGCGGCGCGCACGGCGCGCACGAAAGCCGCGGTATTAACGTTGTCGTCGAGCACCGCCCGCGGCCAGATTTCGACGCGCTGGCGACCATCCGCAGCCAGCCAGCGGCCGCGCAGCCAGGGCGGTAAATCTTCGACGGTGACCGCATGGGCGGTGAGCAGCATGCGCAGCTGGATGATCTGCGCGCCGAGGCCATCCAGCAGGCTGCTTCGCAGCAGCGCCACATGCTCTGCCGAATGCGGCCCCGACTGCAATTTTTCCAGCCCGCGGGCGAGCCTGGTGGCTGCCACCGCGCGGGCACCCTGCCACTGCCTTGCCGCCTGCTGCATGCTGACCTGGAGATGGTCGAGGGCGGCAGCGTCCTCGGCGCGGGGGATCACCGTCAGCTCGCCGGGCGTGGCGAGAGCCGGCCCCAGGCTGAATGCCAGGTCCTCGATGATGGCGAGTTTTTCGCTCTGATCTTTCGGCACCAGATCCGCGAGGGTCAGCACCTGCCGCACTTCCGGCACCGGCCTGAGACGGGCCGCAACCGCCTGCGCGGCGGCATCGTCGCGGACGATGGTGGACAGCGTCAGCACCGGGATGGCGGGATCTGCCAGCAGGTCGCGAAAGGTGCGCACCGACTCCGAGTCCGGGTCGCGTAGATGCAGCGGGTCGAAGTCGAACGAGGCCCTGGGGGCGATGAAGGCAGCCACCACAAGCAGCGCCGCCATGCCGATCCAGATCGCACGACTGCGGCGGTAGGGCAGCTCCAGCAGGGTGTCGAGCCAGCCACTGGCTGCGGCAGGCTGCGGTGGCGATGGTGGCAGCAGGGTCAGCAGCGCCGGCAGCAGCGTCAGGCTGGCGAACAGGCTGATGAACATGCCGGCGCCGGAGATCAGGCCGAGTCCGGCGATGCCGGTGAACGCGGTCGGCACGAAGGCGAGAAAGCCCAGCGAGGTGGTGGCCGCGCAGACCAACAGGAAACCGCCGATGTCACCTGCCGCCTGCGGCAGTGCCTCGCGATGCGGCAGGCCCTGCTGGCGCAGTTCGCGGTAACGCATCGCCAGATACAGCGCGTAGTCGAGCCCGAGACCGACGTAGAGCACCGCAAATGCCATCGAGATGAGATTGAGCTTCTGCACCGCCAGCGCGGCAAAGGCGGCGGTGAGAACCAGGCCGAACAGCAGCGTCAGCACCGTGGCCATCACCAGCCGCCGCGAGCGCAGTGCCACGAACAACAGGCCGGTGGAGAGCAGCAGCGCCACGCCGAACGCGAGCAGCGCGCCGGTAAAGGCCATGCCGATTTCCTCGTGCTCAAGCGCGATGCGGCCGGTGAGCCGGATCCGCACGTCGCCATAGCCCTGCCCCTGCAATTCGCTGATGGCGGTGCGGACCGCAGCGACCGCCGTCGTCGCCGGCTGCAGGCGGCCATAGTCCAGCGTCGGCAGCAGTTCTATGAACTTGCGCGGTGACGGCGCCAGTCCTTTCGGCGTCGCCATCAGCTTGCCCCAGTCGAGGGCTTTCACCTCGCCTGCTGCCGCCGCCTCGGTGGCCTCGGCAACCGCATTCAGGGCCGGCACCAGGTCAAAATCGACATCGCCGGCCTGCAGCGATCTTTCGATCAGCGCCGCGATGCCGGACAGGCTGGGCTCCCGCGCCAGCGCCCCCAGGAAAGGCTGCGCCCGCAGCACGCCATCGGCGAAATCCTGCAAAGTCCCGGTGTCGAGATAGAGCAGGCCATTGCGCTGGAAATACGGCTCCAGCTCGGCGGTGCGGACATCGGCGAACACCGCCAGTTGCGGCTTCAGCTTGGCGGCGATTGCCGCCTGGGCAGCAGCCGCACGGCTGGGCTCGACAGCTTCCAGCACCAGCACCAGGCCGCTGTCGGCGTTCGGGAAGGCACGCTCCATCGCCGCCTCGGCCTGCCGCCATGGCAGCGCGCTGTCCAGCATGTTGGCCGGATTGGTATCCACCGATAGCCGCAGGGCGGCAGTTGCCATTGCGGCGGCCGCCAAACCGGCACACACCCAGGCCACCGCCCTCGCCCAGCGCTGGATGAACAGTACCCACAGATGCAGCAGGCCTTGCAGGCGTTCACTCATGGCGGCAACGGTGGATTGGGGGCTGGATGGCCGTCGAGCTTAAGTGCGTCGATCCTCCAGCGAAAGATGGGCAGGCCTCGGCACTACTGCCTTGTCCGTTCGCTGCGGGAATAACTGTTGTGCTCGATTCGGTCTGGCGCGGGTTTCAGTTGCCGGGGGGTGGTCTGATAACCTTTCAGCATTCCCGGATTCTGATTGTTCAACCAACTGATCACGCATGTTTCGTACCTCCCTGGCTATCTGTGGGGCAGCACTCTGCGCAGCCACGTTCAACGCTTCGGCAACTGCCCCGGCTGCGGCTGCGCCGACCCAGTTCAGCCAGCCCGCCGATGTCGTCAGCGCGTTTCACGACACCCTGACCGATGCGATGAATCGCAGTGCGAAGCTGGGCTGTGAAGGGCGCGCGAGCCTGGTGCAGCCTGCAGTTGATCGGACTTTCGATCTGCCGTTTCTGACCGAGCGGGTGTTGCGCCGGTCCTGGAAGACGCTGGACGCTGCACAGCGCACCGCGTTCTCGGCGGCGCTGCGCGGCTCGGTGATTGCCACCTACGCCACCGAGTTCGCCGAGCCCGGCGCGGTGCACTTCAGCACCGGCGATACCGAGCCGCTCGCCAGCGGTGATGCCCTGGTCCACGCCATGCTCGCACCCCGGCAAGGCAGCGCCATCGCGCTCGACTACGTATTGAAGCCGCGCGGCGGCAGCTGGCAGGTGGTCAACGTGGTCGCCGAAGGCGTCAGCGACCTGGCGTTGCGCGCGACCCAGTACGAGGGCCTGATGAAAACCGAAGGTTTCGACGCCCTGATCGCCCGGCTCGAGGCACAGACGCGGAAGCTCAAGGCGAGATGCCAATGAGCATCCGCATCGTGGCAGCCGGCTTGCTGTTGGCCAGTCTGGCCAAGGTTGCGGTGGCTGAGACCGAGTCCGCTGCTCCGCAGGAGCTGGAGCAGGTGACCGTCACCGCCACCAAGGTGGCGACCACGCTGGAGAAAGTGCCGGCCTCGCTGACCTCGCTGAGCGAGGAGTTCCTGCGCGAGCGTGCGGTCAGCGGTTTCCAGGAAGCCAGCGACTACGCCGCCAATGTCACCATGAACGTCTCCGGTTCGGCCGGCCAGTTCGTGATCCGCGGCCTCGGCACCCCGGACAGCAATCTGGGTTTTGATCCCTCCGTCGGCACCGTGGTCGATGGCGTCTATTACGGCCGTGCCAACTTCCTCGGCGCCTTCTTCAACGACGTCGATCGCTTCGAGATCCTGCGCGGGCCGCAGGGCACGCTGTTTGGCAAGAACTCCACGGCAGGCGTGTTCAACGTCGTCACCAACAAGCCGGGTGACCGTTTTGCCTTCGAAGGCGAGGTGCTCAACCGCGGCTACGGCGACTTCACTGCGCGTCCTGTCCTCAACATTCCGATCAACCGGGATTTTGGCCTGCGTCTGTCCGGCAGTTTCAAGAACGGCGACACCAACACGCTCTACAACACCAGGCTCAATCGCCCGGAAGAGAACGAGGAGATCAACAGCCTTCGCCTTCGGGCGCGCTATGCCACCGACAACGGCGTGGCGCTGGACGTCACCGCCCTGCGCTCGCGATACACCCAGAACAACTCCAATTTCCAGCTGACCAGCATCAGCCAGGAGTTGGAAGACGTGATCCGCCGCTACGACCCCGACTACGACGACAACTTCGATCATCGCCGGGTTTCCACCGAGTACCCCAGCGCCGAGAAAGCCGTCGTCAGCAGTTACGCGATGACTCTGGAAGCACCGCTGCCCAGCTTCGGCATGATCAACAATTTTCGCGTCACTGCCATCACCGCCTTTGCCGAGTCGCGTGCCGACCAGCGCAACATCGACGCCGACTTCACGCCGATTCCGTTCATCAGCGACAAGCTGATCGAGCCCTCGATCTACCGGCAGGTATCGGAGGAGATCCGCTTTACTGGCAGCGGAAAGGATCTGTTCGGCTACGGCCATGGCGTCACTTTCATCACCGGCATCTACCTGTCGCGGGCCAGCTATGGCGCATCCGACCTGTTCTCGCTCGAAAGCCTGGCCGGGGCGCTGGCCTATTGCACCGCCTCGCGGCCGCAGGGGCCGTCCAACTGCCGGGAAGAACTGCCTGCGGGTTTCGGCGGGCTAGGCACCACCGTCGCACTGCCGCTGGCAGAAGTATTGCCCCTGCTCGATGCCACCACCATCAACAACCAGAACGTGCGAACCCGGCTGAAGCAGAACGAGCAGACCTTTGCCGGGTTCGGCCAGTTTGAATACAGCTTTCTTCCCAAGTGGGCGCTGATCGGCGGCGTGCGCTACGGCAGCCAGAACAAGCAGGGCGCGCTGTCGGCGCAATCAAGCAGCCCGATCATCGCGTTCATCGCCAACTCCGAAAACCACAACTCGCGTCTGACCCAGCAGGAAGGCGATTACTCGCCAAAAGGCGGCTTGCGGTTTTCTCCGAGCCGCGGGGTATCGCACTACTTCACTTATGCGCGTGGTTACAAAAGCGGTGGTTTCAATGGCCTGCCGCTGCGTTCCACAGAGAATCAGTACGGCCCGGAGCGCGCCACCAGCTATGAGTTTGGCAGCAAGGCGCGGCTGTTCAACGGGCGCATGCGCCTCAGCGGCTCGGCGTTCTTCACCAACTTCAACAACCTGCAGGTCTCCACCTTTCTCAACAACCGCTTTCTGGTGCTCAACGCCGGTGAAGCGCAGTCGCGCGGCGGCGAGATCGATTTCCAGTGGTTGCCGGAAGCCATACCGTTCCTGATGTTCCGCAGCTCGGTGGGCTATGCCGATGCCCGCTACAAGAACTATCCCAACGGCCCCTGCCTGTCGGATGCAGGCTCAAGCTGCCAAGCGCAGGATCTGTCCGGAAAGCGCCTGCCCTACGCCCCGCGCTGGACCGGGGCGATCGTGCCGAACGTGTTCTTTCCGCTCGGCAACGGCCTGATCGGTTCCATCGGGCTGGACTGGGTTTACCGTAGCGCGCGCTATCTCGACGTCGACATCGACGAACGCAAGAAACAGAGACCCACCAATCTCTACAACGCCTTTTTCATCATCAACGATGCCAGCAGGAAGTGGGCCGTGAACCTGGGCATCCGCAACATCACCGACACCCGTTACTACGACCAGGTCATCAGCCAGCCGCTGGCACCGGGCAACTTCGCCTCGTCGGGCATCAATGAGCCGAGGTTGTTCACCCAGAGCATCAGCTATTCGTTCTAGAGAGTGTTTACCTTCCGGACTACAAGCCGACTAGTCCCATGAAGGGAGTGCTGTTAACGTGGCTCGGGAGACAGCACCGTCCTGAAGCGCATGAAATCCGTGCTGTCAGTACTTCGCCGACACCGGATACCGCTAGCCAGATGCCGATACCCCAGGCCGATTCGATCAACGACCTCAGCGGCCTGCGGACGGAAGTGCCCGCCGCCGCGCTCGCCGGTTATCTGGACGTGCAGACGCTGAAGGCCAGGCAGGACGCACTCCGGCGCTGGCCGATGCTGCGCAAACTGGATGCGCATCTGCGGCAGAACAGTCCGGTGGCTGCACCGCCTCAGCCGGCTCCGGACGAGCCCGGCTTGTGAGCTCGACGCATTCCAGCACAGCCCGTGAGTTCAGCCTGGGCGTCGACGGGCTGCCACCTGCGGTCAACCTGATGATCGAAGGCCGGATCTACGGGCTGCGCTGTCGCGACAGCGGCGCGGTGCGGCAGCTGGCGGCTGGAACTCTGGCGGCGGCGCTGCAAGCCGGCCGTCCCGCCACCGTCATCGTCTCCAGCGATCCGTCGCCGCTGTTGCAGGCGCTTGCGGCGTGCAGGGTCGACGCGAACGCGGCCATCGCCGCCGAAAAATTGCTGGTGCTGGTGCAGACCGGAAGCTATGCCGAAAAACTCGCGCGCTTCGGTGCCGAGCACTTCGTCCAGGAACTGGACTACTACGGCCTTGCACAGGGCGGTCTGACGCTGGTGCTGGATGCCGACGGGCTGTTCTCGCTCGACAATCTGCAGCTGGCCACAAGTCAGGCCGAGATCTATTCGCGCTGGTTCGACAGCACGCGGTCCAGCGCCCTGCTGTTGTTCAGCCGTGCCGCCAAAGAGCACCACAGCGCCACACGAAGGGCGGTGGAGGACCAGTTCGCCGGCATCGCCGAGCTGGCGCGTGACGGGACGCGCCTGAACCTGCGGGTGGAACGCTGGCGTTCGCCAATGGGCTCGCTCGGGGGCCGCGAGTATGGATTGCGCGCGGACAGCGCCGTGCTGAGCGCGGACGGTGCGCAGGTCGCCAGCAGCGGCCAGCAGCTGCTGCTGGCACCCGACCAGAACCGGATCGTTGCGATCGCCGATGCCCTGCCCGAGAACGTGCAGGCGCCTGCCGGCTGGGAGTTCGCCGCCGACCTCGAAGCCCTGTTGCTGGCTGCGCGCGGGGCGGTTGCGGCCACCTTGCTGCTCGATCATGGGCAGCAGTCCGATCTGCGCACGCTGGCCCGTGCGGTATTCGAGTTGCGCCGCGACCATGGGCGCAGTCTGAAAATCGTGGTGCGCGAAACCAGCGCGCGAATGCGCTACAGCCACGAGATGCTGTTGCTGCATCTCGGCGCCAATGCCGTGATCGATTCCGGGCTGTCACTGTCGCGCTGTCTGGCGCTGCTGGAATCGCTGCGCACGCAGACGTTCATCGGTGCGGTCGCCGAGGACTTCGATGCCGCACTGGCGGGCGCTATGCCCCCGCCGCAAACCGGCTACCTGCGTCCCGAAGAGTTCTGCAGCGCGGTGGAAGACGCGATCAAGCAGGCGGGCACCATCGGCGTGCGCTGTGCGCTGGTGCGGCTGCTGCTGCTGCCTGAGCTGGCGCATCTGGAGGTGCTGCGCCAGCACACGGTGACGCGGCCGGGCGACATGTTCAGTACCGATGATCGCAGTGTCTATGTATTTCTCTATGCCTGCCGCGAGATGGATGTGGACCGTGCCCTGGAGAATCACTTCCATGTGCCGCTCGGCGGCCTGTTCGAGAGCCAGGTCTGCACCTTGCAGCCGGATGCCATTGCGACCATGGTCGCCGAGCTGCGGCAGCGGCTGGAAAACCTGGCCGTCGCCGATTTCAGCGCGATGTTCAAGTCCGAGCTGGCAGTGCCAGTGCGCTACGAGCCAGCAGCCAGGCGCGAACCCGCAGCGGTCAGGCAGCCGACACCGCCGTCCCCGCCATCGCGTGCCGCACCCGCGGCGCGCAGCGTCGTCCGGCTGGGCCGGATCGAGGATGGGAGCGGCCGATGATGCATGCCACCGGCACCTTCCACATCCTCTGGCTGCTGCTCGCCGGACTCGCCGTCGCCGGCCCGCTGTTCTGGCTGTTGCGCTATGGCCTGCGCGGACGCATGGGCCAGCGTCTGCGGCGTGGCATGCGTCTGGGCAGATGGCAGCCGCAGTTCCTCGAACGCTACGAGCCGGGCAGCCGCCAACAGATCCCTCGCGAGCCTCCCCCATGTTGAGGGTCGCTCTGGTTTCCGCCAATGGCGGCGCCGGACGCACCAGCCTGGTGGCGGCCCTGGCCGGGCTGCTGGGCAAGCGCGGCCAGCGGGTGCTGGCCGTGGATTTCGATCCGGCCAACATGCTCGCGCTGCACCTCGGCCTGAGTCCCGACGAGAGCGATGGCCTTGCCCGCCACGACCATGAACCCGGTGCCTGGGCCAGTGCCGCATTCCGCAATTCCGACGGTGTGGATTTCTTGCCTTTCGGCCGGGTGGACGACGCCGGCCTGTGGCGCCTCGAACAGCGGCTTCAGGCCGAACCCGCCTGGCTGGCGCAGCACCTCGATCAGGCCGGCCTGCCTGCGCAGGCCCTGGTACTGATCGACACGCCACGGCTGCCCTCGGTCTATGCGCGGCAGGCCATCGCCGCTGCGGATGTGGTGCTGGTGGTGGAGCGTCCCGACCTCGCCGACTACGCCAGCCTGAGCCAGCTTCGCCAGGTGCTGGCCGGCAAGCAGGCGCAGACTTTTTACCTGCTCAATCATGTCGATCCGACGCGCGATCTGCAGAACGATGTGCTGGCGATGATCCGCAATGCGCTCGGCGACCGGCTGTCGCCGTTTCCGATCCATCGCGACGAGGCGATTGCCGAGGCCTTCGCCTCGGATCTGAGCCTGGTCGAATATGCGCCGCACAGTCAGGCCGCGCACGACATCCAGGGCCTCGCCTCCTGGCTGCTCGGGCAGCGTCCGCCGCAGCTGGCGAGGTCCTCATGAGCCTGCCGCCAGAGCGACTGCAGACGCGGCTGGCGCGGTTGCGGGCATGGCTGTCGCGGCCTCCGGTGGTGCCACCAGGCCAGGTGAGAAAACTGCCGACGCTGCTGAGATTGCCGCGCGACCTGCTGGCGCGCGAACTGGGCATCGTGCATCCCGCGGATGCCGGCGAGTGGCTGCTGCGGCTGTTCGTGCTGCCCGCCGATGACCACCCCGCCGGGGCCAACTACCGGCACCTGGTCGGTTATGGCCCTAAATTGCTGCGTGCACTGCTGAGGGCCTTGGGGCAGATTCTCGGTTGGCCGCTGCGGCTGGTGGAGGCGCTGCTTGATCGCCTCGATTTCGCCCCTGCCGAACGTGCCAGCCAGGCAGCGACGGCAGCCTACGCGCGTCTGCCCGCGCCGCTGGCGGTACTGTTGATGGTCATCGCCAGCGTGCTGTTGTGGATCTGTGCCACCACGCCATTGTCCTGGCAGCAGCAGAGCATCTTCTTCGTGCTGATCTGGCTGATGGCGATGACCGTGCGGCGGGTGCCCGGCAACCTGACGACCATGCTGCTGGCCGCGCTGTCGCTGGTGGCCAGCGGCCGCTACATCTGGTGGCGCCTGACCGAAACGCTGGACCTGCAGACGCCCGCCGACCTGTTCTTTGGCTATGGACTGATCCTGGCGGAAGCCTACACCTGGCTGATCATGCTGCTCGGCTATTTCCAGAATGCCTGGCCGCTGCAGCGCACACCGGTGCCGATGCCGGCGGATACCTCGCTGTGGCCGGCAGTGGATATCTATATCCCCACCTACAACGAACCCCTGTCGGTGGTGAAAACCACCATCTACGCCTCGCTCGGCCTGGACTGGCCGGCCGACAAGCTGAAAATCTACGTGCTCGACGACGGCCGCCGCGCCGAGTTCCGCGACTTCGCGGCAGAAGTCGGCGCCGAATACATGATCAGGCCCGACAATTTTCACGCCAAGGCCGGCAACCTCAACCATGCCCTGACCAAGACCCAGGGCGAATACATCGCCATCTTCGATTGCGATCACGTGCCGGTACGTTCCTTCCTGCAGATGACGGTGGGCCTGTTGTTGCAGGATCCGAAATGCGCCATGGTGCAGACACCGCACCATTTCTTCTCGCCCGACCCGTTCGAGCGCAACCTCGGCACCTTCCGCCGCGTGCCGAGCGAGGCCAGCCTGTTCTACGGCCTGGTGCAGGACGGCAATGATCTCTGGAACGCGACGTTTTTCTGCGGCTCCTGCGCGGTGATCAAGCGCGGCCCGCTGCAAGAGGTTGGCGGCATCGCCGTAGAAACGGTGACCGAAGACGCCCACACCGCGCTCAAGATGCAAAGGCTCGGCTACAACACCGCCTATCTCAACCTCACCCAGGCCGCCGGGCTTTCCACCGAGAGTCTGTCCGGCCACGTCGGCCAGCGCATCCGCTGGGCGCGCGGCATGGCGCAGATTTTCCGTATCGACAACCCGTTCACCGGCCCGGGGCTCTCGCTGTTCCAGCGCCTGTGCTACAGCAATGCGATGCTGCATTTCTTCAACGGCATCCCGCGCCTGATCTTTCTCACCGCGCCGCTGTCGTACCTGCTGTTCGGACTGCATGTGATCAACGCCGCCTCGGTCACCATCGCCGCCTACGCGCTGCCGCATCTGTGCATGTCGCAGCTGGCCAATGCGCGCATGCAGGGCCGCTATCGGCATTCGTTCTGGGCCGAGGTCTACGAGACGGTGCTGGCCTGGTACATCACGCTGCCGACCACGGTCGCGTTCTTCAACCCGGGCTTCGGCAAGTTCAACGTCACCGCCAAGGGCGGACTGATCGAAAAGGAATACTTCGACTGGTCGATCTCGCGTCCCTATCTGGTGCTGATCGCCATCAATTTCCTCGGTGTGGTGATCGGAGTGCTGCGCCTGCTCTACTGGAATACCTTTGAAACCGGCACGGTGCTGATGAATCTGGCCTGGGCGATCTACAACCTGGTGATGCTCGGTACCGCCCTGGGTGTGGCTGCCGAATCACGCCAGGTGCGGCGCAACCATCGGGTGCCCCTGCACACGCCGGCAACGCTTCAGCTGCACGACGGGCGCACCATCCACTGCCGCACCAGCGACTATTCCAGCGGCGGCCTCGGTCTGAAGCTGCCAGCGGCAATGGCGCTCGAACGCGACCAGCGCGTCCGCATCTCGCTATCCCGCGGCGACCGCGAGTTCAGTTTTCCCGCCTATATCGCCGACGGCGCGGCAACCCGGGTCGGCCTGCGCTTTCAGAACCTGACGCGCGAGGAGGAAAAGCTGCTGGTGCAATGCACGTTCGGTCGCGCCGACGCCTGGATCAACTGGGACGAGCCGCAGGCAACCGACAAACCGCTTTCCAGCCTCGGCGAAGTGCTGGCGTTCGGCCTCAGCGGCTATACCCAGCTGTTCCGCCAGACCGCCGCACGTTTCGCCGCACGCCGTCGCGCCCCTGCGGCAGCGGACCTCTGAGAACGGCGATGGGGATCTGGGTCTACTACTTTCTTGCCAAGCTGCTGATGTACTTCGGCGGCTTCATCGGCCTGCATGTCGCGGAGAATCTGGCCTTCGCCGTGCTGGTGGCCCTGCCCTTGCGGCATCGGCTGCTGCGTATCGGCCGGCAGCTGCTGGCCGTGCCACTGGCTATCGGCCTGCTCTATCACGACAGCTGGCTACCGCCGTGGCGGCGCATCGTCGCGCAGTCGGATCAGGTCTCGCATTTCAGCCTGACCTACTTTGTCGAACTGGCGCAGCGGTTCATCAACCTCCAGCTGCTGCTCGGACTATTGCTGCTTACTGCGGTCTGCTGGCTGCTGTCGCGCAGGCTTCGGCTCAGCACTTTTGCCTTTCTCGGCATCGCCTTCGCACCGCTGCTGTCGTCAGCGCCTGCATTGTGGAGCACTCTTGCAGGCAGGCCGACGCCAGAAGCCAGCGCAACGGCGGTCGCCGGCGGCAGGCCGTCCGCGGCGCGGGCGTCCAAGCAGGAGCTGGACGCGGCAATGCAGCAGTTCTACCAGGATGAGCAGAAGCGCCGCCTGAATTTTCTGCCTGCCGCCGATGACGGGCTGCCGTACGACATTCTGCTGCTGCAGATCTGCTCGCTGGCCTGGGATGACATGGACGCGGTCGGCCAGCGCCGGCATCCGCTCTTGGATCGCTTTGACCTGCGCTTCGACAACTTCAACTCTGCCGCCAGCTACAGCGGCCCGGCCGCCATCCGTCTGCTGCGGTCGGGCTGCGGCCAGCAACGCCACGAGGCCCTGTACCAGCCCGCCGATCCGGCCTGCTATCTGATGGCGCAGTTGCAGGCCTCGGGCTTCCAGATGCAGTGGGCGATGGACCACGATGGCGTGTTCGGCCCGCTCAACCGCGACATCGAGGAGCGCGGCAACGTCGACGTCGCGCAGTTTCCGCTGAACGGTTTCACCCCTGCGCTGAAGGCCTTCGAGGGCAGCAGCTACTTCGACGACTATGAAATCCTGTCAGCCTGGTGGAAGCACCGGCTGCAGCTGCCGGCGCCGCGGGTGGCGCTGTACTACAACACCGGCTACCTGCACGACGGCAACATCTTTCTCGACGGCAGCAAGCCCGGCGCCATCGACAGCTATCGCCGCCGGCTGCTCAAGCAGTTCGATGGCATCAGCCGCTTGATGGACGAGATCAAGGCATCTGGGCGCCGAGCGGTGGTGGTGCTGGTTCCCGAACACGGCGCCAATGTGCGTGGTGACCGCATGCAGATTTCCGGCCTGCGTGAAATTCCCAGCCCGGCAATCGGCCTGATCCCGGTCGGCATCAAGCTGGTCGGACGCGACAGCAACGAGCCGCTGGTGCAGCTCGAGCAGCCCAGCGGCCACTTCGCGCTCGGTTCGGTGCTGGCCGGCTTCCTGGCGGCCAATCCTTTCATGCAGGGCGCACCCACGATGAGCGACTACGTACGCAACCTGCCACAGACCGAATACCTGGCCGAAAATGACGGCACCGTGGTGATGCGCTATCGAGGCGCCTATTACATGCGGACCGCAGACGGCGACTGGCAGCCGTACGCCACTGCCCGCTAGCCTGTCACGCGCCAAATCGGGCACTGCTGCAACGATCAGTATTCCGAATAGGCCTTGGCCGGCCGCGGTGGAAACTTCAGCCGCCCGTCCATCGGCCGCAGCTCGTAGCGCAGATAGAGTGTGAACAGGTTCGGGGCGTAATACGCCGAGCGGTCGATTTCGAAGGCACCGCCGCCGAACATCCGCGGCCACAACTCGTACTCCAGCGATCCCGACAGCGACTTGCCGAGGCCAGCGCCGCTGCCACTCCGGTAGACCGGGCTGGAGAAGCCGCGTGGCAGCGGCTGGCTGCGGGCCGCGGCCTGCAGCGCCGGCCGGGTTGGGTAGAACGCGGCCTCGTCCTCCTCCGAGCGCGAGTAGGCCAGCGAGCCCCGCAGGCGCCAGGCCCAGTAGCCGCTGCGGCCGGTCCATTCAAAGGGAACGCCGAGCGAGAGATAGGACTGCGGGCTGTAATAGCCGCCGTGGCCGAAGCTGTAATAGCGCTGGTTTTCCGCGTAGGCCGAGTAGCTGAGCGAGACGCCGAGTTCCAGCCGCATGTCGGGCTCGTCCAGCAGCAGCCTGCCGGTGTTCGCACGCAGGGCGAGCTGCGAGTTGTCGAGCACGTTGCGGCCGCGGTAGAGGAAATAGCCGGCGCTGGCGGCGCTGCTCCACGGCCCCTGCCTGAGGCTGGCACGCAGTTCCAGCCCATTGGAGCGCACCCCGCCCCAGACTTCGCCGCTGACCGGGTCGCGCGCGCCGCTGTAGGCGAGAAGGCTGCTGGTGACCGGCCGCCGCTGCAGGTTCGCCGACCAGTCGAGCGGCCCGAGGCGGTTGCTGTAGCGGGCGCCGCCGACCAGGTCCTGCACCAGAAATCCTATTGGCGTGGTGCCGAGATCCAGGCGCCAGTGCTTGTCCTCAACGCCGATGCCGAAATCGGTGCCGCTGCCCTGCTGCGCCGCGCCGCCGGCAAACGCCGCCAGTGCGGCCGGACCAAAGGCCTGCACCTGCCCGTACAGCGCGCCGTCCTCGAACACCGCCGGCAGCGTGCCGGCATCGACCCGCACCTGATCGACGTGGGCGAACAGCTCGGCGCGGTGCCGCAGCGGCAGGCGCAGTTCCAGCGGCAGGGTACTGGCGGTGTAGCTGGAGATGCCGGGATCGCCCGGCTTGTCGGAATACTTGACGGCCGTGGCGATGAAATCATCCCAGCGCCGATCCATGCGCGCGAGTTCGGCCACTGCCTCGGCGCTGCCGCCGGCGCGCGCCTGCTCCAGCCAGCTCGCGGCCTGACCGTCGTACTCGGCCGCACGCGCCACGCGAGCGGCGGCCAGCAGCGTACCCGCATCATCGGGATTCGCTTCCAGCAGCTGCTGTGCCTGACCGCGCGCGATGCGGCGGTCGCCGAGCTCGGCGTAACTGCGGGCGATCTCGAAACGCAGCTCGCGTTGCTCCAGCCCGGCGAGCGCGGCGGACGCCGCCAGCTGCGCACGCGCCGCCGCCCGTTCGGAACCGCCCAACAATTGCTGCTGCGCCACCTGGGTGAGCAGCTGTGCGTAGTCGAGATGCAGCGTCGCATCCGGCGTGGGCTGGCGCAGCGCCTGCTGGTACAGCGCATTCGCAGCACGCGCATCGCCGCTCTCGAACAGCACCCGCGCCTGTTCCTGCAGAAGCCGTCGGTCGTCTGGCAGGCGCAGGCGCGCCTCGCCGAGCAGCTCCAGGGCATCGGAATAATCGCGGCGCTCGCGCAGGGTGACGGCGCGGCGGCGCACCGAGCCAGCATCCAGCCGCGCCAGTTCACGGGACTGTGTGGTGGAGAGTTCGCTGCCTGCGCGCAACCGCTCGATCAGGCTCGCGAGCGGCGTCTCGGCGTCGGCCCGCTCGTACACCCGCGCCAGCGCCAGCTGCATCTCCGCCGTGGGCGCCGGCTGTGCGGCGACCCAGTCGCTCATCCCCTGCAGCGCCCGTGTGCGCTCGCCCCGCGCGATGCGCACGAAGGCCAGGCTGGCCTGCAGATTGGCATCGTCGTTGAATGTCGTGGCCGCCTGTTCCAGCAGCCGCTGTGCGGCCGACAGATCACCGCGCGCCACCGCGGCATCGGCCTCGGCGCGCAGCCGCGCTATCTGCAGCCGTCGCTCCAGCGCACGCATGCCCTCGCTGCGCTCCAGCTCGGGAATGCCGTCGAGCGCCGCCTGCGCCGCCGCGTCGTCGTCCAGGCTGGCGAGCAGCAGGGCATTGGCGTATTGCATCTGGCGATCCTGCGGCGCGCGCTCGACGCCCTCTGCCATCAGCTCGCGGGCCATGCCGGCCAGGCCGAGGCGCCGGTACAAGCCGCCCAGATCAAACCGGATCCAGGGGTTATCGGGGGCGAGTTCCTGCGCTTGTTCCAGCAGGCGCAGCGCCGCACCGTCGCGGCCCTGGCTGGCGGCGGCATCGGCCTCGTCCTGCAGCATGGCGGCGCGGATCAGGCCGTAGCGTGCAGCGCTTTCGGCATTGGGGCGGCTGGCGAGGCGGCTGGCGAGTTGCAGCGTATGCAGACCGTCAGTGCCTACGGCAGCAGCGCGCTGTGCAGCCGGTGGCTTCTGTTGCTCAAGTTGCCCGGCGAGCGCCAGCCCTACCGGCGGACGGGGACGCGTCTGCAGCAGGTCGAGCAGGCCGCGCTGCGCGCTGTCGTTGCCCGGGTCGCGTGCCAGCACCTGGGCATACAGCCGGCCGGCCTCGCTAGTGTCGTTGCGGTCGCTGCGGATGACGGCGAGCAGGACCAGACCATCGGGCTGCCGGGGATCGGCCTTCAGAGCCGTGCGCACGGTGCGTTCGGCCTGCTCCAGCTGGCCAGTAGCGCGCAGCGCCTGTGCCTGCTTAAGTGCCCCCCAGTAGCGCGTGGTGCGCACCAGGCTGCGCCACTTGGAAACCTGGCTCTTCGGCAGTCGCGCAGCAGTTTCGAACAGCTGCTCCGCCTCGGTGTGACGCGACTGCCGCAACCGCAACAGGCCGAGTGCGCCAGCCGCGTCGGACTCGCGCGGACGCTGCGCATATGCCGCCTCCAGCAGCGACTGCGCGGTGGCCAGATCGTTGTTGTCGAGCGCCGCCTGGCCGCGCGCCAGCTGCTTGAGTGCCGGATCGTTGGCGCGGCGCAGACGCTCGCGCTCGAGCACCTGTTGCTGCGCGTGCAGCTGGCGCAGGCTGACATCGTCGGGCACTACCCGCAGATAGGCGTTCATGGCGGCGAGCGTGTCCGCCCCGTCGGGCATCCGCACCAGCACGCTGCTCCAGGCCTGCTGCACCTCTTTCTGATCGACATCGCGGCGCGCCGCCAGCCGCGCCAGCCGGCGCAGCGCCTCGGCACGGGTTTCAGTGTGGTGGCTGAGCAGCTTGGCTAGCGCCAGCTCGTAGACTGGTTCATCGCCATGCTCGGCCGCTAGCCGCGTCATCCCGGCACGTGCCTCGGGCCACCGCTGGGGCATCGCGCCGAGCAGCTGGAAATAGCTGATGGCGAGTTCGCCGATGGGCGGCCCGCGCGGGAACAGCGCCTGCAGGGCGGCGAGGGCCTCGGCATATTTTCCGACTTCGCTCAGGCGCTGCACCGTGGCCATCTTCAGGCGGTCCTGGGTGGCGATGCGATAGCTGTCGGCGAGCTCCAGCGTGGCAGGATCGTTGGGCTTGAAGGCCTGCATCTGGGCGAGCAACTCGCGCACCCGCTCCATGCGGCCGGAGCGCAGTTCCAGCATGCCCAGCCGCAGCGCCGCAGCGGTGTTGCCGGGCTCGCTCAGCAGCAGCTTTTCCAGCGCAACGCGGGCCAGATCCGGCCGCTGCTGGGCTTCCCAGGCGCGCACGCTGCGCATCAGCACGGCGGTGCTGCTGTCGTCGGCCACGGCACCCTGTGCGCCGGCGGCGACAATCAGCGCGAGCGCGGGGGCGTAGCGGTGCATGCCGAACTCCAGCGCGGCAGCAGCGCGCCATTTGGATCAAACCGGAACTGCCCCTGTGCCCAGCCGAGGCCAAACAGGCTGAGCACGTTGTCGTAGTAACGCTCGCGGTGACTGGCGGGCGGATCGGCCTCGACGCGCTGGCGCTGCCCCTGCTCGGCCTGAGGCAGGTTCAGTGCATTCAGAAAAGGCAGCAGGGCGGCGGAGAACCCGACCGGCCCGGTGCCGCGGGTCTCGCCGCTGGCGATATCGACGCTCTCCGGCGGCAGTCCGCGCGCGACCACCTGCTGTGCCATCGGCTTGAGCGCCGCCAGCAGTGCGGCGCGCAGCGGATCGCGGGCGTCCATCATGCCCGCCCACAGATACACACGGATGGCGTCGTAGCTGCCGGAGCGCTGGGTCTGTACGTCGGCCTCGAAGCCCGTCTTTGGCCGATACAGCATCCAGTCGGCGGCGAAGCCGCGCGGGGCCGAGCCGAGAATCAGCTGCCGCGATGATTCCAGCAGCGGCGCCCAATCGACGTCGGGGCTCGCCGCAGCCAGCCGCCGCAGCAGCTGCAGCGGCACATAGCTGGCATTCAGGCGCCAGCTGTCGGCCGCGGGGTGAAAGCCCACCGGCCCCGGCAGCAGGGTGCGGCCCAAGCCCGGAATCACAGCGGTTTCCTCGTCCAGGATGCGCCGACCCAGCAGCTGCGACAGTGCCGTGTAACGGCGCACCTTCCACAACCGCCCGGCCTCGGCCAGGGTATAGGCGATCCAGACATCGGCATCGGCGGCGGGGTTGCTGTCCATCACCCCCCAGCTGCCGTCGTCGCGGTGCCCCCACTTCCAGGCCGGCAGATGCCGGGTGAAGTCGCCCTGGGCCAGATTGTTCTCGGTCCAGTCAAGGATGCGCTTGAAACTGTCGCGGTCATTGTCCACCAGCGCAAAGAACAGCGCGTAGGCCTGTCCTTCCGAGACGGTCACCATGGCGGCACTGCTGCGATCAACAACGCGGCCGCTGGGCTCGAGGAAATCGCTGCGGAACTGCTGCCACTGCGGCCACGGTGGGCAGTGCGCCGACGCGACCTGCGCAGCACCCGCCAGCCAGGCGAGCAGCACCGGCAGCAACCATCTCATCCCGGACTCACTTCGCGAGTCGCCGCGTCGCGACGCGCTTGAGGTAGTTGTAGGCGCCGAAGGCCAGCAGCACGCCAGCGATCAGACCAATGAGCACCACCAGCAGCGGATGTGCCGACAGGAACAGCCACAGGCCCAGCAACCATGGCAGGTGGCCGACGTGGTAGGTGTCGGCGAGGCGGAAGCTGGCGAGGTTGCGGTCGCGCACCAGCACGGTGTCGCCGCGCACGTTCGACACCAGGCCGTCGTCTTCCAGGGCGGTGAGCGCCTGTGGCATCTGCTCGGAGGCGCTGGCGGCAATCGCCACCACGCTGCGCCCCGCCTTGAGCGGCGATTCAAACGCCAGCAGGGCTGCCAGCGGGCCGGGAGAATCCAGTACCACCTTGGCGGCGGCGGTCGGTGCGTCGTTGGCAAACAGCTCGCGCGGCAGCCAGTTGGCCGTCAGGCCGGGCTTGAGCGTGCGACGGCTCCTGTCGAGCAGGAACGGCAGGTTGGCACCCCATTCGGCCAACAGGTCCCGGCCGCTGCTGGCGCCGATCACGATCAGATCGGCGTCCTCGTCGGGCTTGAGGTCCTTGGCGGTGGTCAGCCGGAAGCGCATCGCCGCGATGCCGGTATGCCGGCCCATGCGGCCGAGCAGAAACAGCAGGCTCTCGACATCGGTGCGGTTGTAGCTGTCCGGCAGCACCAGCACCGTCTGCGCGAGATCGGCGTATTTGCTGAACGGGAACCCGGCGTTGGCGAACAGCGCCAGATTCGGCATCGCCGTGTAGTGCGGGAAGGAGGTGAGATCGATGGTGGAATCCGGATCGATCGAGGCATGCACCACGTCCATCAGGCTGTCCTTGCACAGTCCGGACTTGTGGTAGTCGATGACGAACTGGAACTGCAGCTGGTTGTTGATGCCCACCTTGAACGCCGGGATCACCAGATCGCGCTGCTGCTGCACCTCGTCACGGTTGAACAGCGGCACCAGCAGCCGGCTTTCGCCCTCCTTCTGGCTGCCGGTATCCAGCCGGTAGGAGCGGATGAAGTCGTCGTTGATGCTGACCGTCATCACCGAGTTGTCCTTCTCGGCCGGCGGCGTGTAGCGGTAGCGCAGGTCCAGCGGCACGCCGAGCTGGTTCCAGGTCAGCAGGTCGGGCGGCACGTTGACATTGACCCGCAGCGGCTCCGGGATGTGGCCTTTGGCTTCCAGCTGCTGCGGATTCTCGACCAGCTCGCCGAGCTTGACCGGACGGTCGGTGCGCACCCAGTTCGGGGCGTCGTAGGCGAGGCGTGGCTCGTAGTGCACCGAGCTGACCGTCGCCGACGGCCCGCTCATCACCAGCTGGCCCAGCACCAGGGCTTCGGCGGCAGTGCGCAGCTGTGCCGCGTCGCGTCCCTGCACCAGCAGCATGCGCAATGCCGGGTGCGCCGGGTTGGCGATCATCGAGACGGTTGGCAGCTGCACCGGCGCGAGGTCCATGCCGGCCGGGCGGGCGTCGTTGGTGGCAAACACCACCGCGTGCCGCGCCGGCAGCGACTGGGTCAGGGGGAAATGCGCGCTGCGATAGCTGGCCTGTGCACCAAACCAGGAGGCGACCACGCCCGCCGCCTGCAGCACTTCCAGCGAGGGCTTGGCCGGCAGCAGCATCGGCAATTCCAGCCGGCGGTTGTCGCGGCGGTCGAAGAACGGCGCCGGCAGCAGCGCCAGATCGGTCTTCAGCCCGAGCGGACGCAGCTTCAGGCTCAGCACACTGTCGTTGGAAATGGTCGCCCACAGGCTGGAATGCATCGAGTTCTCGCATTCCAGGGTGTAATGGCCGATGAGTTGCAGATTCAGCCGATTAAAGTCGGTGAAGTAGCGCGGATCCAGATCGATCTCCTCAACCACTTCCGCACCCGCCTGGGTGCGCGGCAGCGGCAGGGTTTTCACCACCGCGCCGTTGAGCAGCACCTTGATGTGCGAGAGCTCCTGCAGCATCGCCGGCGAATAGGCGAAACGCAGCTGCAGATGCGCAGCGGTGATCAGTTCATCCAGCCGCACGCCGAACGGCAGCGACGCCTGGCCATCGACGCCTCTGAGCGTCACCGGCTCAAACAACCCCAGATCACGGAACTTGAGATCAACGGTCCGTTCGACTGCGACGACGGCCTCCGACGTTGCCGGGGGCTCCTGCGCCAGCGCTGCCGTGGCGAGCCCCGCACACCAATACAGTGAAAGACTCGCCAGAACCTGAGTAACCAGCCACCAGCCACGACCACGCGAAACTCCCATGCCTCAGATCTCCTGGATGAATGCCACTGGCAGCTTGTGGGACGGAAAAATCCGCAATGCCGGTCCGAATCTAAAGTTTGACACAGACAAACTCGCCCACAGCCGGTTTTGTTGGCGCCAGACTAGGCAGAGCCTCACTGCACGGGCTTGCTCTTCCACTGCGCGGCACCCAGAAAAATCAGCATCAGCTGTTTTTGCGCCAGCTGGTGAATGCGCCCCAGTTCGGCCGCGTCGTTGAGATCGGCATCGAGGATGAGCTCGGTCGCACCCATCATTGCGTTCACCACCAGCCCCGCCATCATCCTGAGGTCATCGCCGTTGAAGCTCTTGAGCTTTGGAAACGGCGCCAGGTCGGCGGCCAGCTCGCTGGTCCACAGCCGCACTTCTTTGCGGATCGCCAGCCGCACCGACGAGGAGCCGCTGACGCGCTCCTTGGCGATGAACTGGAAATGCAGGCGATGCGCCTGCGCATAGCGCAGAAAAGTCTCCACCGAACGGGCGATGAGGTTGGAGGTCGGCAGCGGAGCAGAACGCGCCTCGCGCATCATGTCGTGCAGGGTGCGAAAGCTGTCGTCCACCAGCGACATGCCCAGCTCATCCATGCCGCTGAAGTGGCGGTAGAACGCGGCCGGCACCACGCCCGCCACTTTCGCGACTTCCCGCAGCGACAGCGACGAAAAGCTCCGCTCGCCATCGAGCAGGGTCAGGGCGGCGTCCAGCAGGGCCTTGCGGGTGCGCTGCTTGCGCTCGTCGCGCACGCCAGTGCCAAGGTTGGGAGCCAGATCGGTGGGTTCTGCAGAGGTCGTTCGCTTCAATCGCATCGCGCATTGTAACCGCAGCGTTTTCAGCTACCAAAACACTCTAGCGATCAATATGTATTTCTGATGAATCTATTACTTACTGATAACGCTCATATTTGTATTAGTCAGTAAACGCTTGTTGACTTGTTCTAGGTTTTGTTTATAGTGCACATATGTTCACTAACAACCCGCGCAAGACCATGGACACCGCCACCACGCTGAGCCGCTTTGCCGCCAAGCTGACCACGCCATTCATCCCGGACGACTTCATCAGTCTGGTGAATCCGCTGTGGACGGTGCAGACCTTGCACGCCCGCGTCGAGAGCATCACCGCCGAGGCCGCCGACAGCGCGACCATCAGGCTGCAACCGGGTGTGCGTTGGGCAGGGCATCGCGCCGGGCAGTATGTTCGCATTGGTGTGGCTATCGATGGCGTGCGCCACACGCGCTGCTACAGCCTGTCGTCTGCGCCTGAAGCGACGAACGGCCGCATCAGCGTGACAGTAAAGGCAGTTGATGGAGGCCGTGTTTCCAGCTTTCTCGTACGCGAGCTGACTGTTGGCACGGTGATCGACATCGCTGCCGCGGATGGTGATTTCACCATGCCGCATGCCATGAACGACGCCGCACTGCTGATCGCTGCCGGCAGCGGCATCACGCCGGTGATGAGCCTGCTGCGCAGTGCCGCGGCACGCAATGCCATGCCTGCAGCGACGCTGCTGTATTACACGCCATCGCCGGCCGAGACGATCTTCCGCGATGAGTTGATCGCACTCAGTGCCGCACATCCAGCATTGACGGTGCAGTTCATCCACACCCGCACCGCCTCTGCTGGCAGCCTGCGCGGGCACTTCACCGCTGCGCATCTCAAGGCCGTTTGCGCCGACTGGAAAACTCGCCGCGTCTGGGCCTGCGGGCCCAGCGCGATGCTCGATGCCATCGAAACGCAGTGGTCGGTGCAGGGTCTGCGGCATCAGCTGACCATCGAACGCTTCCGCCCTGCCCTGCGCGCAGCAGCCAATGACTCGGAAATCGGCACCCTCGAGTTCACCGCCAGCAGCCAGCAGGCCACCCGTCAGGGCAGCGAGTCGATTCTGGAAACCGCCGAGCGTGCGGGCCTGACCCCCGCGCACGGCTGCCGCATGGGTATCTGCCACGGCTGCACCGCCAAGCTGATCTGCGGCCAGGTGCGCGACCTGCGCGACGGCCGCATCCACAGCGATGAAGGCGACCTCATCCAGATCTGCGTCTGTGCGCCCATCGGCGCCGTGCAGATCAACCTCTAATTCTCTTCACTCACTGGAGCATCCTCATGACTGCTACCCGTACCAGCCTCAAGAATCTCAAGGGCGACAACGCCAAGCTCTACGCCGACGCCAAGAAGGCGATGCCGAAAGCAGCACGCCTCACCCGCGAGCAGGCCGATGCCTTTGGCCGCGAGCTCGACGCCCTGCGCGAAGGCGTGCTTGCCTCGCGCGGTGCAAAAGACGCCGCCTACATCCGCAAGATCATCGCCCTGCAGCGCAAGATGGAGGTGGCTGGCCGCGCCACCATCTACGCCGGCATCGTGTTCCCGCCCGCCTTCGTCGCCGGTGCGCTGACGCTGGGTGCGGCGAAGATTCTCGACAACATGGAAGTCGGCCACAACATCATGCACGGCCAGTGGGACTGGATGCGCGACCCCGTCATCCATAGCAGCAAGTGGGACTGGGACACCGCTGCCCCCGCCGACCAGTGGAAGCACAGCCACAACGTCGAGCACCACACCTGGACTAATGTGGTGGGCATGGACAAGGACGTCGGCTATGGCATTCTGCGCATGAGCGATCAGGAGCCTTGGCAGCCGCGCCATCTCTTGAACCCCATCAACAACGCGCTGCTGGCGACCTTCTTCCAGTACGGCGTGGGCGTGCACGACACCGGCATCGCCGAGGTACGCAGCCTCAAGGGCCTGCGTGATCTCTCGCCCGCCAACAAGGCCAAGCTGAAGGCTGTCTGGAACAAGGTGAAGAAGCAGTCGCTGAAGGACTACGTCTTGTTCCCTGCCCTGGCTGGCCCCTTCTTCGCCCCCGTGCTGGCCGCGAACATCGGCGCCAACCTGACCCGCAATCTGTGGACCTACATGATCATCTTCTGTGGCCACTTTCCGGATGGCGTCGAGCAGTTCACCGCCGAGAGCGTTGCGAACGAGTCACGCGGCCAGTGGTACCTGCGCCAGCTGCTTGGCAGCGCCAACATCAAGGGCGGCAAGGCGCTGCATGTGATGAGCGGGCATCTGACATTCCAGATCGAGCACCACCTGTTCCCAGACCTGCCGAGCAACCGCTACCCGGAACTTTCGAAGGAAGTGCAGAAGATCTGCGCGAAGTACAACCTGCCCTACAACAGCGCCTCGCTTGCCCGCCAGTTCGGCACCACGCTGAAGCGCGTGGTGAAGCTTGGCCTGCCGACGAAGCAGGATTTGAAGCGCACGGTGTCAGCTGCTTTTGCTTGAGCTTGTCGTTCCCGCGCAGGCGGGGCCATTCCGACTAAAGGAATGGCGGTTGCGCCAAGCGCAATGCTTCGAGCGCGGCGCAACGCCCTCTGGATTCCCGCGTACGCGGGAATGACAAGAGACATGCCGCAGCGCAGCAATGACCGCGCCTCGAAACCGGCGCATATTCTCGACATCACCAGATTCACAACCAGCCACATGGAGGAGAACCCATGCAGCCACAACCTCAGGCAGCCTCACGCTCGCTGCTGAGCCGCTTTACCGCACTCACCGATGCCTTCGCCTTTCCCCTGCGCACCTCGCATTATCTGGAACTGGTGAACCCGCTCTGGACCACCCACGCGCTGCAGGCGAAGGTGGTGAGCGTCTGGGATGAAACCCCCGATGCCCGCACCATCACATTGAAACCTGGCCGCAACTGGCGCAGCCACAGGCCTGGCCAGCACCTGCGTGTCGGCGTGCCGATTGGCGGCATGCACTACACGCGCACCTATTCGATCTCGTCCGCACCCGAACGCGACGACGAGTGCTTCACCATCACTGTCAAGGCCATCCAGGCGGGGCGCATGTCGCACCATCTGGTGCGCCAGATCAAGCCCGGCGACTATCTGCCGATCGGCGTGCCACAGGGCGATTTCTACCTGCCCGATGCCAACCCGGTGGAGCCTCTGTTCATCAGCGCCGGCAGCGGCATCACGCCCATCATGTCAATGCTGCGCAGCCTCATCGCTCAGGAGCGACTGCCGGATGTCACCCACATCCACTACGCACCGCACGCCTACGACGTGATCTTTGGTCAGGAGCTGCAGGCACTCGCCGCCAAGCACCCACGCTACAAGCTTCATCTCATCTATACCCGCGAGCCGGGCGAGACCGCTTCCCAAAAAAGGCATTTCTCAGCCGAGACGCTTAATAGCGTCTGCCCCGACTGGCGCACGCGCGACACCTACGCCTGCGGCCCGCAGAGCCTGCTGGATGCGGTGGAATCGCACTGGCGCGATGCCGGTGTATCGCGCCAGCTGCACACTGAACGCTTCCGCGCGCAGGTTGCAGCGGCACCCAGCGAAATTACCAGCGGCACCGTGCGCTTCGTCAACAGTGGTGTGAGTGCCGCGTCGGATGGCGTCATCAACCTGCTGCGCCTCGCCGAAGATCAGGGCCTCAACCCGCCGCACGGCTGCCGCATGGGTATCTGCCATGGCTGCGACGCCAAGCTGAAATCCGGCTGCGTCCGTGATCTGCGCACCAATGCGCTGCTTAACGAGGTCGGCGCCATCGTGCAGATCTGCGTTTGTGCCGCGGCGGGCGATGCCGAACTGGAAGTTTGATGCACACACACTTTTGCTGTCATTCGCGCGCAAGCGGGAATCCAGAGCGGCGAGAACTCACCGCCAGCACCAAACACTGGATTCCCGCTTTCGCGGGAATGACGAAAATCTTTAGAGCTTTCTGAAATCCACCGGTAGTCAGGAGAACCCCCATGGGCATGCCCACACACTTAAGCAACGCTGAAATCGAAGAGTTCGGCCGCGAGATGGACGCCATCCGCAACGAGGTGATGGACTCGCGCGGTGCCGCCGACCGCGCCTACATATTGAAGATCATCCGCTGGCAGCGCAGCCTCGCCCTTGGCGGGCGCATCGTGATGTTCCTGAGCCTGCTGCTGTTGCCGGCGAGTGCGCTGCCCTACGCCGGCCTGCCGCAATTCATCGCCGTGCTCGCACTCGGTGCCGCCATGCTCGGTATCGCCAAGATCATCGAGAACATGGAGATCGGGCATAACGTCATGCACGCGCAGTGGGACTGGATGCGCGACCCCAACATCCAGAGCAACACCTGGGAGTGGGACAACGTCTGCCCCTCCGACCAGTGGAAGCACAGCCACAACGTGGTGCATCACACCTGGACCAATGTGTTCGGCAAGGACCCTGACATTGGCTACGGCGTGCTGCGCGTGACGCCTGCGCAAAAATGGAAGCCGAAGTATTTGATCCAGCCCGTCACCAACTTCTTTCTCAACATCTGGTTTCAGTGGGGCGTGGCCGTGCATGACGTCGAGCCGGACAAGCTGCTGTCTGGCGAAAAGTCCATCAGTTCGGTGAAGCACCTGCTGCGCGGCATCGCGCAGAAAGCCGCACGCCAGTTGCTCAAGGACTATGTGCTGTGGCCTGCACTCGGTGCCGTCATCACGGTGCCGTTCTCGCTGGCCCTAGGCGTGGATACAGCTCATGTCGCCCTGCTTGTGTTTGCCTGGCTGGTCGGCGCCAACGCCATCGCCAACCTGATGCGCAACGTCTGGTCGAACGTGATCATCTTCTGCGGGCATTTCCCCAGCGGCGTGCAGCACTTCACCAAGGCCGAGGTCGAAGGCGAAACCCGTGCACGCTGGTATGTGCGCCAGCTGCTCGGCAGCTGCAACATCGGCGGCGGCAAGCTCTTTCACATTCTCAGCGGCAATCTGAGCCACCAGATCGAGCACCATCTGTTCCCGGACATGCCCAGCAACCGTTACCCGCTGGTGGCACCGCGCGTTCGCGCCATGGCCGCACGCTACCGCCTGCCCTACAACACCGGCTCGCTGACGCGGCAGTTCGGCACCACCACGTGGACGATCTGGCGGTTGGCATTCCCCGGCGGCCAAGTGCATGCGATGAAGGCCTGACGCCAAGCAACAAAAAAGCCGACGTGAAGTCGGCTTTTTTATTGGTGCTTTGGTTAATTCGTATCGGTCTAACGCTCAAGTTAAGCGGCTGCCGTAGGCAGTCCGCTTGAACACATTGTTAGGAGTGAGCATGACTAAACCTAAGTTTTTTTCTGATTCCATTCAGGACTCAATCAGACTTCACCCTTCAAGAATTTCTCAAACTTCTCAATTTTCCTTTTCGTTAGCTCAATTTGAGATTCTGAAATCGGCTGCGGATTCATTGCTGAAAGTGTCATCTCTTTGGCCCTTTCAAGCTCTGCGACCACGTTTGCAAGGTTCGGCGCAGCAAAGGCCAAAGCAATGAGCATCGCTCTGTGTGCAGCCAGATCGGATTGCAGCGATTCCCACTGTGCTTCGGTCATTTATTCACTCCTAACGCGAATTAGGGCCAATTAACCCATCCATGAATGGGGGCCAGATAAAGGTTTAGTAATTGCAGGCTCTTTGTAATCAGGGCTTTGTTTTTGATGGCCGTTATTTGCATGGCATTTCCAGAATCTGCCATCTCTTGACAAATACATAGGCGAATAAACCTTTGCCGATATTAGGCAAACGCTGCAAAAATAAGCGCCATTTTTTGTGTTTTCGTGCACTCCCCATGAAGTGGGTTTTAATTTAGGACGGAACCAAAAATATGGAACAAATGCTAGTGGCATCACTGCTGCTGTTAGTGTTATGGCTGCAAGTGCTAGCTCCCCTGTGGGGTCTGATAGATGTGGCGCAATCACGTTACGAAGATAAAGCAGACCGGATACTAGGATTGGCGCTAATGTCGCTATACCTAGTGCTAGCTTTTGGGTTAGCGCTGTTTTTAACGCCGATATTAGAAACTGCCGCATATAAGCCCCTAACGCCTGAACTCAGCGGCGGCGTAAGCCGTCCGCTGGAGTGACTGGTTAGGAGATGGCATGACTACGACCGACAGTTTTTGGGAAGGCGTTAAACACGGCTTGTTTGGGCTGCTAGTGGTAAATGGACTTTATTACTTGACCAACAGCGCCAGTAATGACCGCACCCCAAAACCACTTCCAGTGTGCTTTGTAGAAACGCAGGGGAGCCATAAAAGCGTCGTAGCGCCTCTGTTGCTTTTGGGCACTAGCCAAGCAGCCCCAACCACTATGAGCGGCTTTCGTTTCTTCTACCTTGGAATTGACGATGTGGACTTGCCCCGTTCCCGCGGACGGTTTTGGATTTGATTCTCAAGCGGTGGCTTGATCCTCTTCGGACATCTTCATCTCGGCAGGCGGTGGTTGGCAATCGGGTGTCGGGTTTCTC
>JBKJJE010000196.1:0-22867 GCA_046598075.1 Stagnimonas sp. | reverse complement strand
GCCACCGCCGTGAGATAGCCGCCGCCGTCGGCTGAAAAGTGCTGCGCCATCGCGCTGGCCGCACGTTCGGCGACGGCCAGCCATTGCGCATCGCCGGTCGCGCCATGCAGGGCGAGTGCGGCGCGGCCCATATGCAGGGTGTCGCCGAGGAACAGACCGGTATCGGTTTCGTGCGCAAAGCGTCCATCCGGCTGCGCCCGGTTTTTCAAAACCCAATCAGCGGCGACGGTGGCGGCGCACAGCGTGTCGGCATCGCCCGCGGCTTTGTAGAGGGCCACCAGCGCCTCGATGGCGAGGCCATTCTCCTGCGCATACAGATGCGGATCGATGCGCGGCACACCGATCTGGCGGCGCGCACGGTCACCCAGCCTGAAATAGTGCTGCGCTTTCTCGCCGGGTATGACATCGGCATCCTGGCTGCCGTGGAAAGCGCCGGTCACCGGGTCCCGCAAGAAGCGCAGCAGGTAGTCGCGGATCGCGTTCGCGCTGTTCAGGTCCTGCACGCTCCGGGTCTGCGCATGCGAGAGCGCATACAGCCGCAGCGCGCCCGCCTGGGTGCGCATGATCTTCTCGTAATGCGGGTGCCGCCAGTCGCCGTGGGTGGAGTACTGATACATGCCGCCCCATACCGGGTCGATCAGCTGGCGCGCCGCACCCAGGGTTTGCCGCGCCCGCCCGGCCTCGGTCTCGTCGCCGGCCGCCGCCAGCGCGAGGGCATATTCGACGCTGTCGCGGTCGAGATACTTCTGCGCCAGTTTCAGGCTGCCCTGGCGGTTGTCGTAAGCCGCGCGGTGCGCGGTTTCGAGGCTTGCCCGCAGGTCCTCCGGCAGGCTGCTGATGGGCGGCGCATTCACCAGTTCGTCGCGCGCGGATTGCTCGGGCGTCGGGTCGGCCACCACCGCATCGAGCAGGGCCGAAAAATCTTCCGCGCTCAAAAACCCGGCCCGCTTGGCCACCTCCTGCCCCTCGGCATTGAAGAAGATCAGCGCCGGCCAGCCATAGTCGCGGTAGCGGTTGGCGAGCAGCGGGTCGGCATCGTGATCGACGCTGGCAATCAGCCATTGCTGCTTAAGCCGTTGCTGCACGCCGGCATCAGGGAAGGTTCTGGCCTGCATGACATGGCACCAGTGGCACCACACGGCCTCCAGATACAGGAACACCGGCTTGTTCTGCGCCCTGGCCTCGGCGAACAGCGCCGGAGTGAAAGGCCGCCAGGGCAGCTGTATGCGCTCGGCGGCGGTGACCGGAACCGCTGCCAGCAACAGCACAGCCGCAAGGCTGCGGCGCAGAAAAGTGTTCATGCACGCTGTTACGCGGCGTGTCGCGGCGTGGATCACAGCGGCCTCAATGCCGCGCGACCCAGGCGGCGATCTGGGTGGCCAGCCAGGCCGGCTGCGACAGCGGCAGCCAGTGCCCCGCATCGATCTCGACGCGGCTCAGCTCTGGCACCCAGCGTTCGATTGCATCGAGGTGAAAGCCGGTCACGAAAGGATCCCGGGTGGCAACGACCAACAGCACCGGGGCGATGGCGTGAAGGGCGCGCGGCTGCAGCAGGCGGGCGACGACGTTGGCCCGATACAGGCCGATGCCGTTGCTGCCGTCGCGCTGCTGGCTGGCATGACTGGCAATGCCGTGCAGCTTCTCCAGCCGCCCCAGCAGGGCAGGCCAGGCGCGGCCCAGGCCGAGCTTCCACACCATGGGGGCGAGCATCGGCAGGTGGAAAGCGCCGACGTACCAGGAGGCGGCGATCTGTTTCAGGACGCGGCCACTCGGCGCTTGCCGGCGCAGCGCCTGGCTGAGGTAATCGAGGCTCGGGCCGCTGACACTCACGAAGCTGGCGATGCGGCCTGCCAACGCGGGGTCGCTGACGAATTCCCAGGACTGGATCGAACCCCAGTCATGGCCGACGAGATGCACCGGTGCATCGGGGCTGAAGCGATCGATGACCCGGCGGAAGTCGGCCAGCAGCTGCCGCAGGCGATAGCCGCGCCAGGACGGCGGTGCGTCGGAGAGCCCGGCGCCGCGCACGTCGTAGCGGACGATGCGATAGCGGGACTTCAGGGGCTCGATGACCGCATCCCAGATGTGCAGGTTGTCGGGATAGCCGTGCACGAACACCAGCGTCGGCAGCCTTGCCGGGGCGTCCATCGGCTGGTCGGCGCGGCCTTCGAGCAGCGCGCTCAGACGCAGGCCGTCGGTGGTGGGGACGCTGGTTCGCTCGGGAGCTTGGGCAGTGCGGCTGTTCATCTGCCAACCCTAGCAGCGCCTCGAGCTGGTTTGCCAGCGATTACGCCGCCGCCGCCACCGGCTTTGCCCGCGTGCTGCGCCAGAAGCCGTCCAGGGCATAGACTCCGAGCGCTGACCAGATCAGCCCGAAACCCACCAGCTGCGCCTGCGTGAACGGCTCGTGGAACACCAGCACGCCGGTCAGCAGCTGCAGTGTCGGCCCGACGTACTGCAACAGGCCGATGGTGGACAGCGGCACCCGTCGCACGCCGTAGGCAAACAGCACCAGCGGGATGGCTGTGATTGCGCCGCCGAGCACCAGGAACACGTCCATCCGCAGGCCGTGGTGACCAAAGCTCAGGGTGCCGGCCTGCAGGGTGTAGCCGAGATAGAGGAGCATCACCGGCGCGATCAGCAGAGTCTCGACCCCGAGCCCCGCCACCGAGTCCACCGTCACCTGCTTGCGGATCAGCCCATAGGCGCCGAAGGAGAGCGCCAGCGCCAGCGCAATCCAGGGCGGATGGCCCACTTGCAGGGTCAGCCAGAGCACCCCGAGGGCTGCCAGCGACACTGAAAACCACTGTGTCCGGTTGAGTGTTTCCTTCAGCACGAACACGCCCAGCAGCACGCTGACCAGCGGGTTGATGAAATAGCCCAGGCTGGCCTCGACGACATGGCCGTTCGAGGCGGCCCAGACATAGACCAGCCAGTTGATGGTGATCAGTACCGCGGAGGCTGCCAGCAGGATGCGCGCCCGCCCATCCGCAAGAGCAGTCCACACCTTGCCGGTCTCGCCCCTGATGGCGAGATAGATGAACACGAAGATGCAGGCCCAGATCACCCGGTGCGCCATGATCTCCACCGCCGGTGTCGGCACCAGCTGGTGGATGTAGATCGGCAGCAGTCCCCAGATGAAGAACGCGCCGAATGCGGCGAAAAAGCCGCGCCGGGCGTCGGCATCGGCAGGGGAAGGGGGCGCGCTCATCAGCAGCTTCGAAAGGGTCAGGGCGTGAAAGCGGCGCAGTTTACGCTGCAGCTCGCCGACCGGCGCTAACCACCGGTTCATGCAGCCGGGCCTAAGTTGCAGATCAGCAGACTTTGCTGCCGAGGAGACGCATCATGAAAAACGCACAACAGGGCGGTGTCGGCTGGGGCATTCTGGCGTGGCTGGTCGGCGTGCCCATACCGATCATCCTCGGCTTCTATTTGCTGAAGAGTTGCACTGGCTGAGCCCCCTCGCAACGAGCCGTCCGTCCCGGTGGGATCAGGCGTTAGGCCATTTGGCCGCTTGCGACAATAGGGGCCGGTGGCTTGCTACCCCCAGCTTCCGCTGGGGCTCAACGCGGCTGCACTTCCAGCGCGCCGAGGTCCAGCTGCGCGTGATGCAGCTCAAACTCGAAGCGGCCGGAGCGATCGGCCACGAAGCTGAGCTCGGCTGGTTCCGCTGCGGGCAGCGCCAGGGTGAGGTCGTAACCATGCAGATGCAATTCGTCTTGGTGGTCGCTGGTGATGCGCATAGTGATCGGCGTGCCCTGTGCCACGGAAATCACCGAATTGCCACCGAGTAGCTTGCCGTCCTTCACGGCCAGTACGAATAGCTTGGGCAACGGCTTCGGCTCCGCAGTCGTTTCCGGCTCTGCGGTGATGACGGGAGCGCCGGCTGCCCCAGCAGTGGCGGGCAACGCCGGCGGCTCCGGCCTCATCCACAGGAACATCGCGGCCAGTACCGCGAGGGCGGCGATGATCAGGAGAGTGTTCTTCATGCTGTCGGGGTGCCGGTGGTTGCGAGCAGCCAGCTTAGCGGCTGGCAGCAGATCTAGCGCTGGCCCCAGTGCGTGGCAGCCAGCGATTGATGCCGCGCAGCTCCCGGCGCTGTTCTCCGATCAGCAGCGGAATATGCCATTCGTTGAGCAGCCCCGAGGCCGGCATTGGCTTTGGCAGCTTGCCGGTCCAGGCTGCGCGCGGTTCCAGCCAGCTGATGCTGTTGGCCTTGCTGACCTGCTGCCAGCCCTTTGCACCTGCGGCCTGCACGGTCGGGCTGGCCGCTCGCCAGGCGCTGCTGCCGAGGTCTGCCCAGACCCCGGTTTTGCTGACCTTGAGAAAAGGCCTGCCTAGCGCATCCAGAACCGTCACCATCTTGCCGCCGGTGTTGCGAAGGAAGAACGCCGGCACCGGCCCGGGAGCCATCTGCACGACGACGCCCGGCGCCAGCGCCGACGCCGACTGCATGACCGCCATCGCGATACCGACGGGGGGTGGGGTGTAGATGAACACGCCGCGCAGCTCGAAAGGCTCGCCGCCGAGTCGGGCGGCAATGCGCCATTGGCCGAAGGGCAGCTCGGCCGCCATCTGCTTGAAGGCATACGGGACGTCCAGGGCGGCAGTGGCGATCCGGGTGTCGAACCAGCCGTAGGCCGGCTCCTTGCTGATGGTGCGCCAGCGCGGTGTGTTCGACAGCGTGTTGGCATGGGCATCACCACCGCCGGCAATCCGGGACAGGTGATAGGCCTTGGCAGCCAGATCGCCCTCTGCCTGGTCGGGGCCGATACGCAGGAAACTGCGGCCGTCGGCATCGAGGATTTCCAGCAGCTTGCCAGTGCGATTGCGCACGGCAAGTTGCGGGCTAAAGAAATCCTGGTGCAGTTCGACAGTGAGGCCATCGATTGTCACCGGAGCCATGTCGACACGGATGTCGTTCCTGACGCCATGGGCATGGCTTGCAGAAACAGCCAGCCATAACAGCAGGGCCGCCAGCGCTCGGCCCTGCCGGATCCCGGCAAGACTCATACCTGCGGGCAGGACAGATCCGCGCCTTGCACCAGTACCGAAGTGGAGACCGATGGCACCAGGCCCGCCGCGGATTTCTTGTTGATGAACAACATGTAGTAGCCGGGGGGGGCGACGGATTTTACTTCCGGCATCTTCACGGTCAGACGGCCGCCGTTGCGACTGGTGATCGGCAGCACCACCGAACGCTGGTCGCCATCGACGATGTGCGTCATCGCGGCACGGCGGATCAGTACCACCGATTCGATGTCGGCGGCGTCAGGTGTTGCGATGTCGAAGCTTTGACCATGACTCACCGTGCCAGGTGCGGAACGGATCGCCGGGCGCGGCTGGAACACGTACGGCGGGTTGTAGATTTCAAAGCTCGGATCGCGTCCCTGCTGCGGTGACTTGCCGGGCAGCTGGAAATCGTAGGCGTAGCTGGTGCTGATCGGCGCATGACCACCCACCAGAACGCGGCCATCAGCCAGCAGAATTTCGGTGTTGTGGTACGTGCGCGGCTGACCCTGGGTGGCCATCACCGACCAGGTTTCGGTGATCGGGTCGAACAGCTCGGTTTCCAGGATTGGGGTGCCGGTGCCGGGCAGGATCACCTCGTCGAAATCAGCGCCCGAGAACAGCATCACGCCACCGGTTGGCAGCAGTACGCCGGTGCCGTACCAGCGAGCCTTGTTGAGCGAGCCGGTGCTGCGCGAGCTCAGGCTCATGCTGCCGTCTTCACCGATGTCAACGACGTCCATGCGCGACAGCGCCACCGGCACGCCGGAGCCGGGATTGGTCGCCGCAACCAGGCCCAAGGTGCCGCCGGCGGTGAGAAACTCCGCCTTGCGATAGTTTCCCGCCGCATCCGGCACCAGCGGCATCATCAGGTTGAAGGTGGAACCGCGGAATCCAGCGACCAACTCGGGCGCTGCTTCGAGCACCGGAGTCAGCGGATTGGAGATGGTGCCCACCGAGGGCAAGTTCGGGGAGTTCTGCTGGATCGCAGACAGTGCTTCGGCGAGAAACGGCAGATCCGGGGTTGTCGCAGCGGGTAGCGCCGGGCCCAGGCTAGGCTGCTCGATGATCGTACCCGCAACCGGCAGATTGGGGATGGTGGAATCCGGCGCGGCCGGGAACACCGCGTTGAATGCGGCGGGCAGCCCCGGGATACCCAGATCGGTCCAGTTGTTGCTGACTGGGTCGTAGGCCGAGGCGATGTTCCAGAGGGGCTGGTCCACCGACTGTCCGAACGGATTGAAGGCCTGGCCGGCCGAGGCGTAGTAGACCTGTCCGTTGGGCAGCAGGTGCAGCCGCGCGAACAGCGGCAGTGACTTCTGTCCCGGCACGCCGTTGTCAGACCAAGTGCCGCAACCCAGCTTATAGGTCTCGGTCTCCAGCACATTGCGCCCAGAGGCCAGCGGGCGATCCGGATAGACCGGTTTGATCAGCTTGGTCACGCCGCTGGCGATGAACACGTCGCCGCTGCCCAGAGTCACCATGGTCGGATACCAGCGACCGTAGGCCATCGATCCGGTCTGGCTCCAGCTGTCGGTGCGGTAGTCGAAGATACGCGCGTTTTTCAGGCCTTCCAGCTCGACGATCCCGAGTTCGGTGTAGTAGTCGGTACCTCCAGCGGCCATGATGCGGCCGTCGTAGAGCTGCACCAGGTGCGAGCAGAACAAGGCGCCGTCATTGCGGAACGAATCATCCGGAGACAGTCCGGTGCCGATATTCGGGTTGATCGAGCCGGTGTCGTTATTGAGCGGACGCGACCACAGCGCCTTGCCGTTGCTGCCCATTTTCAGCAGGCGGGTCTGATCGCTGACCGAGACATCGCCGAACTCCCTGACGATGTTGAACTCGACGTTTTCGGTGCCTTCGAGCGCATTGAAATAGACGATGCGGTTATCGGGCAGCAAGGCGACGCTGCCGGCGGAGGGCTTGCATTCAAAAAAGCCGCCTTCCTGGCGCACGCAATTCGGGTAGTCGGCATCCGCGCGCAGCGGATTGGTCACCTGATTCTGATCGCCGTAGTCGTATTCGCTCAGGAACTTCTCTTCGCAGAACGGCACCGTGAAAACGCCCGCAGTGCTGCGTGCAGCCAGGTCGCCCGCCATTTCATTGAAGTTGCCGGCATTGGTCACGCAGGTCTTGGCACTGGGGGTGGGCGCAGGCGCACCGGGCAAGCCCGGCAATCCGGGAGCAGGAGCGGGCGTAGCGGGAGGTTCAGAGGCTGTCTGCGATGGCGCAGAGCCGTCACCGCAGGCGGTCAGCAGCAGCGCGGTGAGCAGGGTGGGCACGAGAGTGCTGATCAGGGTCTTTTTCATTTGTGGTCTCCTCCATGCCAGTTGCATTGCACAGGCACAGTGATGGGTGAATCTTGAATTGGTTGAAAGGTGATGTCCGATTGTTACGCGCCAGCACCGTGGCGGATGCATCAGCAGTATGCGCAGCCGCATTGCCTGGAGCATTGTCTGGCTTCACAAACGGGGCTGTGAGCTTTCACAATCAATAGCCGTTAGGCTGGGGCTCGGAAAACCGGCAGACGCGGGCCCGAGGAGTTGCCGAATTAAACGGTATGCCAAGGAGGCAGTCATGACGCCATCTCCGTCGATGGAAGCAGGTGTCGGCGCGCTGTCGCCGACGCTTAAGGCCATCGTTGAAAAGCTGGTCGGCGAATCCGACGTGGTGGTCAGGCGTGCATTGATTGCCATGCGTGGCAGCATTCCCGAGTACGCCCATATCGACAACGCGGCAATCCAGCTGGACGTGCAGCAGTCGGTCGCCCACAACGTGCGCATGTGGTTCAACGCCCTGCTGTCCGGCCACCCGCCTACGGAGAAGGAACTTGAGCCGCTGATCTCCTTCGGCCGCCGCCGGGTGCATCAGGGCGTGTCGCTGCAGAGTCTGCTGCAGGCGTTCCGCACCGGCTCGCGGGTGCTCTGGGACGTGCTGCTGGAAGAAGCCGGCAAGGACGAGGAGATCCACCGCGAGCTGCTGTTCAAGGTATCGCCCTACATCCTGCTGCACTTCGACCTGATGGGCCGCACCATCGGCCAGGCCCATGCCGAGGAGCAGCAGAAACGCGCGCGCTGGCGCGACCGCTTGCAGCACGAGTTGTGCGGCGTCATCTTCAGCCATCCCGACGATACCGAGAGCTTCCGCGAACACGCGCTGGCGCTGGGCATCGATACCAATGCCTCGCATCTGGCGCTGGCGATGCGGCTCGCCGGCCATCCCAACGAGCGCATCACTCCGGAGGCCGGGCTGGACAAGCTGATGGCCTCGATCAGCCGAGTGCTGTCGCACGAGCGCGATACCCTGCTGCGCACGCTGCGCAACGGCCATCTGCTGTTGTGGGTGCCGCTGGCGGCGGGCGAGTCGGCCAGCGAATCCGAGCGACGCTACGCCTCGCTGTGCGAGGTCCTGCTTGGCAATGGCCAGGACATCGTCGCGGTCGGCGTCGGCTTGCCGGACAGCGGCGCGCGCGGCTGGCGGCGCAGCTCGGAACAGGCGCTGAAGGCGCTCGACATCGGTTTGCGGATCGAGCCGTCACGTCCAGTGCAGCGCTATATCGAGGTGGCACTGGACGATGCGCTCAACAGCACCGACAACGTCGTCCGCTTCTTCGACAGCCTGATGGAGCGCCTGGCTCCGGAGCCGCATCTGCTGAAAACGCTGCAGGCTTTTTTCGAGCACCGCCAGCACCGCAAGGCAGTCGCGGGAGCCCTCGGCATTCACCCCAACACGCTGAGCTACCGGCTGGAGCGGATCGAGACCATTCTGGCGCTGCGACTCGACGACATCGGCTGGCTGTCGCGTCTGCACACGGCGCTCCGCCTGCGTCAGCTCAGCCAGCCTGCCGGCACAAAATAGACCGCGCGCAAAGCGCAGCAAAAAGAACTGCATGGCGCAGCAAATTGTTGCACTGCGCCAAATTCCTTTGTGCAAACACACAGCACCTTTCGTCGTTTAGCCAGTGGCTACCGGCGGCGGCGGCAACGCATACTCGCCGCACTTCGCAGTGACCGCTCATTGAATGACGGCCTGCGAAGGGTGCGAGGAAAAACATACCAACACATCGAGGAGATTCACGATGACCACAAGTCGTAGGGCGCTGTTGCACGCGGGTGCTGCCGCATCCATCCTGTCCTTGCCAATGACGGCGATGGCAATCCCCTTTCAGCTCGGCCCCATCGCCGCGACGATCGACAGCACCATTTCTGCCGGCGTGTCGCTGCGCACCGAGGGCCGCGATGCCGCCCTCATCGGCATCACCAACGGCGGCACGGCGCGCTCGGTCAACGACGACGACGGCAACCTCGGCTTCGAGAGTGGCGACATCACCTCCGCCAACATCAAGGCCTCGCACGACCTGGAGTTCAAGTACCAGAATTACGGGGTGTTCTCCCGGGTCTCGTATTTCTACGACCAGACCTCTTCCGAAGCCGACAAGCTGGAAGATCGCCGTAACGCGGCCGGCAACATCATCGCCAATCGCAGCCGCGGCAAATACGAACTGGGTGCGCGTGGCCGCGACCGGCTGGGCGCCGAGTTCCGTCTGCTCGATCTGTTCGCCTATGGCAATTTCGACATCGCTGGCCATGGCCTCTCGGTGCGGGCCGGCAAGCAGGTGATCAACTGGGGCGAGAGCACCTTCATCGGCAACAGCATCAACTCGGTCAACCCGGTGGATGTGTCGCGCCTGCGCGCCCCCGGTGCCGAGCTGAAAGAAGCCCTGCTGCCGACGCCGATCATCTCGGCGCAGTTCCAGATCACCGCCGACCTGAGCGTGGAGGGCATCTACCTCGCCGCCTACGACAAGACCCAGATCGACCCGCGCGGCAGCTTTTTCTCGACCAACGATTTTGTCTCGGACGATGGCAACCGGGCAGTGGTCAGCTTTGGCCGCCGCGAGGACGACAACTTCATCAACCGCGTTCCCGCCGGCCCCAACAATCCCAACTCCGCCAGTGTCTGGCTGCCGCGCGAGTCCAGCCGCGACCCCAACAACACCACCAACCAGTACGGCTTTGCGCTGCGCTACTTCGCCGAGCCGCTGAACAACACCGAGTTCGGTCTGTTCATGCTGCGCTATCACAGCCGCACGCCGCTGGTGTCTGCCATCCGTGGCGGATCCAGCAATGTCACCAGCAGCACGCCGACCTGCTCGACCTCGGCAGTGATGGGTTGCCGCGGCACGTTCTTCTCGGAGTTCCCGGAGAACATCGAGCTCTACGGCCTGTCCTTCAATACCACTGCGCCTTACGGTGTGGCAGTGCAGGGCGAGTACTCGTTCCGCCCCAACCAGCCGATACAGCTGTCCGGCACCGAGGTGTTGCTGTCGGCGCTCGGCGCGCCCAGCAGCATCAGCGGCACGCCACAGAGTGCTGAACGCTCCACTCCCTTCGCACTCGGGTCCTACATCCAGGGCTACCGGGATGTGACCATGCACCAGGCGCAGGTCACTCTGACCAAGGCCTTCGGCCCGACTTTTGGCGCACAGCAGTTCGTGCTGCTGGGCGAGGCCGGGGTGACGCATCTGGAGCTGCCGGACAACCTGCGTTTCTCCGGCCCCGGCGCCGGTTTGCCGGCCTGCGGCTTCAACACCCCGGTGACGGTGGCGAATGGCTCCTGCCAGAGCGAGGGCTTTGGCACCGACAACTCATGGGGCTATCGCATCGTCAGCCGCTTCGACTTCGAGAACGTGATCGGTGCCGTGCAGATGTCGCCGCGCCTGGTGTTCGCGCAGGACGTCAACGGCGTCAGCCCGACCTTCAACGAGGGCACCAAGGCGATCACTGCCGGCGTCGGCTTCAACTACCTGCAGCGCTGGCAGGCTGACATCGGCTACACCACTTTCTTCGGTGGCCGAACCTACGCCGGCACCGATGCGGTGGCGCCGGGGACCGACGTCAATCCTGACCCGATGGTGACCACGCTGAGCACGGGCGATACCAGCCAGTCGCAAAGCTTTGCCACCGGTGCCAACCCCAACAAGGATCGCGACTTCTTCGCGGTCAGCGTTTCCTACGCATTCTGATTTCCGAGGAGAACCCCACATGAAACTTCGATTGATCGCTGCGAGCCTGTTGACCGGGCTCGTTACCTTCACCACCGCACACGCGGCGGTGTCCAGTGCGGAGGCCGACAAGCTCGGCACTTCGCTCACCCCCATCGGTGCCGAGAAAGCCGGTAACGCGGCCGGCACCATCCCGGCCTGGGACGGTGGCATCAGCAAGGCCCCGGCCGGCTTCGTCTCCGGCGGGCATTACCCGGATCCTTTCGCCGACGACAAGGTGCTGTTCACCATCGACGCCGGCAACGCCGAGAAATACAAGGAGAATCTGGCCCCCGGCCAGCTGGCGCTGTTCAAGCGCTATCCGGACTGGAAGATGAAGGTCTATCCGACCCGGCGCTCCGCCGCGTATCCAGCCGGCCTCTATGCTGAAACCAAGGCCAACGCCACCAAGGTGAAACTGGTCTCCGGCGGCAATGGCTTCGAGGGCACCAATGGCGGCGTGCCGTTCCCGATCCCGCAGGATGGTTTGGAGGCGATCTGGAATCACCTGACCGTCTACAAGGGCGATACCTATGCGACCAGCTGGGCGCAGGCGCCGGTGACCGCCAGCGGCGATTACAACCTGGTGAAGTCCGACTTCGAGTACGACTTCGTCTACTCCAACCAGAAGAAGACTCCGGCGCAGCGCGAGGACAATCTGCTGTTCTACTTCCTGCAGATCATCAAGGAGCCGGCGCGTCTGGCCGGTTCGATCCTGCTGGTGGACGACTTCGTCAATCAGGTGAAGACGCCGCGCAAGGCCTGGACCTACAACCCCGGCCAGCGGCGTGTGCGTCTGGCGCCGACGGTGGTCTATGACAACCCGGGCACGGCGGCCGACGGCCTGCGCACCAACGATGACTTCTTCATGTACAACGGTGCTACCGACCGCTACGACTGGAAGCTGGTGGGCAAGAAGGAGATGTATATCCCCTACAACGCCTACAAGGTCAATGGCCCCACGCTCAAGGTCAAGGACGTGCTGAAGCCAGGCCACGTCAACCCCGAGCCGCTGCGCTACGAGCTGCACCGGGTCTGGGTGGTCGAGGCCAATCTGAAGAAAGGCACCTCGCATCTCTACAAGAAGCGCACGTTCTACATCGACGAAGACAGCTGGATCATCCACGCGATCGACAAGTACGACAATCGCGACCAGCTCTGGCGCTATGACGAGCTGCACAGCTATGGCTACTACGACGTGCCGTTCCTGGCACCAGGTCTGGAAGTGAAGTACGACCTGCAGTCGGGCCGCTACATCGCCCTGTCGCTGCGCAACGAGGAGAAGGTGGTCTACCAGCCGATCAGCCGCACGCCGGCCGACTTCACGCCCGATGCGCTGCGCACCAAGGGCACCCGCTAGGCCGCTCGCTTCGCTTTCACAAGATGTTGTGTTGGTTTTGACCCCGGTTGGCGCTGCCAGCCGGGGTTTTCTTTTGGAGAAGAGTGCTGCGGCGGATTGCCGGACGGCTCAGGTGCGGAAGTAGCTGTCGACCACTGCATCATCGACCAGCCCCAGACCCAGCTGGATTTCATCCATGAACAGCGCCAGGCCATCGGGCTGTTCCAGCAGGGCTTCGATGTTGGCGTCCATCACCAGCGCCTTGGTGCGCTCGATGGCGCGCTCCACCTTGCGGCTCGGCGGCAGCAATGGCAGCGCCGAAGCGACCATCGACAGGCAGTAGCTGACGCTGCGCGGAAACTGCCGGTTCTGCAGCAGGAAGCGCAGCACGTTGGGGCCATTGACGCGGGTGCGCACGTGGCGGCGGTACATCTGGTACGCAGTGAGCGACTTCAGCACGCTCATCCACTGGATGTTGTCGAACGGCGTCAGCGTCGCATCGGGCTTGAACAGCCGGCTCGAACGCACGTCGAGGATGCGGGTGGTCATGTCGGCCTGTTCGAGGTTGGTGCCGATGCGCAGGAACTGGAAGCCGACGTCGCGGCTCAGGTTGGAGGTGAGTACCCCGATCAGCAGCATCACGCCGTTGATCACCCCCTGCAGGAAGTCCTGGCGGCGGGCGCGGTTGATGCTGCGCTCACCGCGCTCCTGCACGAACAGGAAGACGTCGTTTAGCCGCTCCCAGGCTTCCCGCGGCAGGCAGTCGCGCGACACCCGCGCCACTTCGCGGGCGAAGCTCAAGCTGGAGAAAATCGCGCCCGGATTGCGCTCGTCGGCTATCAGGAAGCGCACCACGTTGTCTTCGGTCGGCTCCAGCCCGGTAGCCTTGAATAGGCCGTCGGCGCCGGCGATCTCGAGCAGCGGCAGCCAGCCGACGGTGACATTGCGCGGCAGGTCCAGCAGAAGGTTGGCGTGGACGTTGATGAGCCGGGCGGTGTTCTCGGCACGCTGCATATAGCGGCCAAACCAGTAGAGATTGTCAGCCACACGGGAGAGCATGGTTATTTCACTCCCTGCTGCTTGGACGGCCGCTGCGACTGCTGCTGCTGTAGTTGCGTCGCCTCGGCGACATCGAGATCGACCACCCAGGTGTCCTTGCTGCCGCCGCCCTGGGAGCTGTTGACCACCAGCGAGCCTTTCACCATCGCCACCCGCGTCAGGCCGCCGGTGGTGACATAGGCGCCGCCATCCGGCTTGCTGAGGATGAACGGGCGCAGGTCCAGATGGCGCGGCTGCACGCCCTCGTCGGTGATGGTCGGCGCGGTGGAGAGCGCCAGCGTCGGCTGGGCCATGTAGTTGCGCGGATTCTGCTCGATCAGCTCGCGGAACTTCTCGCGTTCGGCAGCGGTGGAGCGCGGCCCGATCAGCATGCCGTAGCCGCCGGATTCGTTGGCAGGCTTCACCACCAGCTTGTCGAGATTGGCGAGCACGTGCTTGCGCTGCTTGTCGTCCATGCAGAGAAAACTCGGCACATTGGGCAGGATCGGGTCTTCGTCGAGGTAGTACTTGATCATGGCCGGCACGAAGGCATAGACCACCTTGTCGTCGGCAACCCCGGCGCCCGGCGCATTGGCGAGTGCCACCTTGCCCTTCACCCAGGCGCGCATCAGGCCGGGCACGCCCAGCATCGAGTCGGGGCGAAATGCCTCCGGGTCGAGGAACAGGTCATCGACGCGGCGGTAGATGACGTCGACCCGGCGCAGGCCGTGGATGGTGCGCATCTGCACGCAGTCGTCGTCGCCGACCACCAGGTCGGAGCCTTCGACCAGTTCCACGCCCATCTGCTGGGCGAGATAGGCGTGCTCGAAATAGGCGCTGTTGTAGATGCCGGGCGTGAGCAGCACCACGGTGGGCAGGTCGAGCGGCCGTGGCGACAGGGCGGCGAGCATGTCGAACAACTGTGCCGGGTAGTCATCCACCGGGCGGATGGCGGTGGTCTCGAAAATCTCCGGCCAGACCCGCTTGGTGACTAGCCGGTTCTCCAGCATGTAGCTCACTCCCGAGGGCACCCGCAGATTGTCTTCCAGCACATACAGCGTGCCGTCGCCGTCGCGCACCAGATCGCTGCCGCAGATGTGCGCCCAGATGCCGCCCCTGGGTTTCATACCGACGCACTGCGGGCGGAAATTGACCGAATCGGCCAGCACCGATTCCGGAAACACGCCGTCCTTGATGATCTTGCGCGCGCCGTAGATGTCCTGGATGAAATGGTTGAGCGCGGCGACGCGCTGTTTCAGGCCCGCCTCGGTGCGCTCCCACTCCTTGGCCGCGATCACCCGCGGGATGATGTCGAACGGCCAGGCGCGATCAACGTTCTTGCCTTCGGTGTAGACCGTGAAGGTCACCCCCATCACCTTGATCGCCAGATCGGCGGCGAGGCGGCGTTCGGCCAGCTCTTTCTGCGACAGCGCGGCCAGATAGGCGAGCAGATGCTCGGAACCGGCGCGCGGCGCGCCGTTCGCATCCACCAGTTCGTCGAAATGTTGTTTGTAGTCGTAATCGCGCCACTGAACGGCCATATGCTCTTTTCCGGTGCGCTTTGTTGTCGTCGAAGGTTGTCGAAACGCTAACACGCTGTCTCGCAAAACGCAGGCCATGGCCGTGGGTCAGGGCTTGGCAATGTTAGACTCGTGCATCGCTGACTGAACCCCCAATGGCCCGTTCCACCGCCGCACTCGAACTTAAAGGCCGGATGCTTTCGGCCACCCGCATCCGGGTGCTCGACGCTGACCCCGCCGCCATCGACCAGCAGTTGCGAGAGCTGCAGCGCCAGATGCCGCAGGCGCTGAAGGGCATGGTGGCGATTCTCGAGTCCGACGGCGCGCTCGATCTGCCGGCACTGGTGGCCGCCTTGCGGGCGGCGGGCATCCAGCCGGTGGGCGTGGCCGATGGCCCGCTGTCATCGGCCGCCGCCGCCGCCGGCCTGGCGGTGCTGCCGAGGGACAACCGTCCCCGCAGCGAAGCGGCCGCGCCGGTGACGCCGGTCGCCACAGCGCAGGCCGCTCGCCGCAGCACCCGGGTCATCACCGAGCCGGTGCGTTCCGGCCAGCAAATCTATGCCGAAGACGCTGATCTGGTGGTGCTGTCGGCGGTAAGCCCCGGTGCCGAGGTGATTGCCGACGGCTGCGTGCATGTCTACGGCCCGCTGCGGGGCCGGGCGCTGGCGGGGGCCCGCGGCGACGAAACGGCCCGTGTGTTCGCACGCCGCTTCGAGGCCGAACTGGTGGCCATCGCCGGCGTCTACACGGTTGCCGACCAGATCAGACACGCCAAAAGCGGCGAGGCAACACAAGTTTTTCTGCATGACGGCAAGCTCCAGATCGAGCCGCTGAACTGATTCGCTGACACTTCACTGGGAACACCTTATGGCCAAGATCATCGTCACCACCTCCGGCAAGGGCGGCGTCGGCAAGACCACCACCAGCGCCTCGTTCTCGATGGGGCTGGCCGCGCGCGGCAAGAAAGTCGCCGTCATCGACTTCGACGTCGGCCTGCGCAACCTTGATCTCATCATGGGCTGCGAGCGGCGGGTGGTATTCGACTTCGTCAACGTCATCCAGGGCGAGGCCAATCTCAGGCAGGCACTGATCCGCGACAAGAACTACGAGAACCTGTTCATCCTCGCTGCCAGCCAGACCCGCGACAAGGACGCACTGTCGATCGAAGGTGTGGAGAAAGTGCTCAACGATCTCGCCAACGACGGCTTCGACTACATCGTCTGCGACTCGCCGGCCGGCATCGAAAAAGGTGCGCACCACGCCATGTACTTCGCCGACGAGGCGCTGGTGGTCACCAACCCCGAAGTGAGTTCGGTGCGCGACTCTGACCGCGTGCTGGGCCTCCTGCAGGCGAAAACCCGCAACGCCGAAAAGGGCATCAAGGTCAAGGAGCATCTGGTACTCACCCGCTACAACCCGGAGCGCGTCGAGCGTGGCGAGATGCTGTCGGTGAAGGACGTGCAGGACATCCTCGCCATTCCGCTGCTCGGTGTCATTCCCGAAAGCCCGACCGTGCTGACCTCCTCCAACGCCGGCACGCCGGTGATCGCCGACACCATCAGCGACGCCGGTCTGGCGTATCAGGACCTGGTGGCGCGCTTTCTCGGCGAGGACAAGCCACACCGTTTCATGACCTATGAAAAGAAGGGCTTTTTCAGCAAGCTCTTCGGCGGCTGAGCAGGAGACTCGTCATGGATTTGATGAGCTTCTTCCGCACTAAGAAACCCGCTACCGCGCAGACCGCGCGCGACCGCCTGATGGTGGCCGTGGCCTGGCAGCGTGACCAGGACGGCCGCAGCAACAACGGCCCGAGCTACCTGCCGCAGATGCGCGACGAGCTGCTGGCGGTGATCCGCAAATACGTGCTGGTGGCCGACTCGGCAGTGAAAGTGAACGTGCAGCACGAGGATGGCCTCGATGTGCTGGAGATGAACATCACGCTGCCGGACAGCAAGGCGGCATAACGCCGGCAGCCCCGCCGGCATGCTGAAAACCGTTGTCGTGAGTGTCGCGCCATGAACATCCGCAGCCTCCGTCCTTGTTGTCTCGCCCTGTGCGGCGCCCTGCTGCTGGGTTGCGGCGGTTCTTCAGTGCCGGCCACTGGCAGCGGCCTGCCCGGCAATGGCGGCGGCGGTGGCGGCGTGACGCCCCAATGCACACCCAACATCATCGCCAACTTCTCGCCCGGCTGGGTGCCGCTGCCGGCCGCCAGCAAGCTCAGCATCAGCCCGGCAGTGCAGGCTGCGCGCGACCGCCTGCTGGGGCCGGGTGCGACCGATCCCGCCCAGGCCAAGCTCTGGTGGTTCGGGGTGGCGAGCTTCGTGGCCTCGCTGGGTGGGCACCTGTTTCTGCTCGATGCCTGGGAGATCGTCGGGGTTCACGCCAACTACTCGCCGATGACCCGCGAGGACATGGCCGCCATTGCGCCGGAGGCCATCTTCATCGGCCACGGTCATTTCGACCACGGTGGCGACATGGGCTATGTCGCAGGCCGCACGGGCGCTGCGCTGATCGGCGGCGAAGCCACCTGCACGCTGGCCCGCGAACAGGCCAGCCGCGATGGCAATCAGGACAAGTTCCCCTGCCTGCTACTGGGCAACAGCACCGAGCCGGCACGCGGCAGCGTGCAGCGCCTGAAAGTCTGGGAAGACATGGCCGAGGTGAGTGCCCTGCGGCACATCCATTCCGCCGCAGACCCGGCGGATCTCGCCACCGGCACCACGCCGTTCGTGTTCGCGCCGGAAGTGCTGGTCTACCTGCAAAACCTCAACACCGACCCGCAGGAGATTGCCTGGTTCGCCGAGTCGGTGGATGACGAAGGCGGCTTCGGCCAGCCGACCGGCGGGGCCTGGGCCTATCACTTCAAGCAGAACGATTTCACCCTGCTCTGGCACGACTCCGCCGGGCCGATCTCGGATGGCAAGCCCGACGCCGAAGCCATCCAGTGCGCGCTCGATAGCTTCCCCGACTGCGTGGATGTGCATTCCGGCACGATTGTGGGATTCGGCAGTGTCACCAGCGGCCTGCGCGACGTCGGCCTCTATGTCGCGAAGTCGCATCCGAAAGTCAGCATGCCCAACCATCACGATGCCTGGGCGCCAGGCATCGGGCCAGGGGCGGAGTCCTACGAAGCCGGCTGGCGCGCCGAAATCGCCGGCCTGCCCACGCCACCGGAACTGGACTACCTCAACGACCCCGAGGACTACCTGCGGGTGCGCGCCTATCGCATCGACGATCCGCGCTGGAAAGTGGCGACGCCCGGTTCGTCCTGCGCGGCCCGGTAAGCAGTTCCTGCGAACCGGCCTGGCGGCTACTTGCCGCGCAGCTCCTTGCGCAGGATCTTGCCGACATTGCTCTTCGGCAGCGCCTCGATGAACTGCACCGACTTGGGTACCTTGTAGCCGGTCAGCAGCACCTTGCAGTGCTCCTTGAGGCCCTCGGCAGTCAGCGAGGCATCCTTCTTCACCACGAACACTTTCACGGCCTCGCCGGTCTTGGTGTCGGGCATGCCGATGCAGGCGCACTCCAGCACACCCTCATGGCGGGCCACCACGTCCTCGATTTCGTTCGGGTAGACGTTGAAGCCGCTGACCAGAATCATGTCTTTCTTGCGGTCGACGATCTTGAAGTAGCCCTTGGCGTCCATGATCGCCACGTCGCCGGTCTTGAACAGGCCATCGCTGGTGAAGGACTTGGCGTTCTCTTCCGGTTTTTTCCAGTAACCTTGCATCACCTGCGGGCCTTTCACGCAGAGCTCGCCGGGTTCGCCCAGCGGCACTTCATTGTCGTCATCGTCGCGCAGGCTGACAAAGGTGCCGGGCAGCGGCAGACCGATGGTGCCGTTCCAGTCCGGCTTGTCGAGTGGGCCGAAGCAGACGCCGGGCGAGGTCTCCGACAGGCCATAGCCTTCGGTCAGCGCCTTGCCGGTGGCGGCACGCCATTTTTCGGCCACCGCCTGCTGCACGGCCGCACCGCCGCCGACGGTGAACTTGAGCGGCGAGAAATCGAGCTCGCTGAAGCCTGGCGTGTTGAGCAGCCCATTGAACAGCGTGTTGACGCCGGTGAAGGCAGTGAACCGGTGTTTGCCGAGTTCCTTCACGAAGCCCGGCATGTCGCGCGGGTTGGGGATCAGCACGTTCTTGCCGCCGACGCTGACGAACAGCAGGCAATTCACCGTCAGCGCGAAGATGTGGTAAAGCGGCAACGCGGTGATGATGATGTCCTCGCCGGCAGTGAGCTGGCTGCCCATCCAGGCGCGCATCTGCATGAGATTGCCGACGATGTTGCCGTGCGAGAGCGTTGCACCCTTCGAGAGGCCGGTGGTGCCGCCGGTGTATTGCAGGAACGCGACATCGTCGTGGGTCAAGCCCACCCGGTTGTAGGGCTGTGCCTTGCCGCGGGCCAGCGCAGTGCGGAAGGGGATCGCCGCCGGCATGTCCCATGCCGGCACCATTTTCTTGACGCGCTTGATGACGAAGTTGGTGATCAGGCTTTTCGGGAATGCCGCCATGTCGCCGATCTGGGTGGTCAACACCGCCTCGATCCTGGTCCTGGCCAGCACTTCCTGCAGGGTGGTGCAGAAGTTCTCGATGATGACGATGGCACGCGCGCCCGAGTCCTTGAGCTGGTGTTCCAGCTCGCGCGGGGTGTAGAGCGGATTGACGTTCACCACCACCATGCCGGCGCGCAGGATGCCGAAGATGGCGATCGGGTATTGCAGGAGGTTGGGCATCATCACCGCCACGCGGTCGCCCTTGTCGAGCTGCAGCACGTTCTGCAGATAGCTGGCGAAATCCTGCGACAGGCGATCGACGTCGTCGTATGAATACTCGGTGCCCATGCACTCGAAGGCGGGCAGCTCGCGGAAGCGCTCGCAGCTTTTCTCCACCACATCGGCGACCGAACTGTAGGTGTTGACGTCCACGCTGTGCGGCACACCTGCCGGGTATTCCTTCAGCCACACCTGGTCGGAATAGCTGACCGTCTCTCCTCGCTTTGCCATGTTCGTTCCCGTCATTGAGCTGGGTTGGTTTCTTCAGTCCGGGTTAGGGGGCCGGACTTGCGCAGGCTTCGTTGCCCGCAATGCGCGCCATTATTGGGAAGGCGCAGGTTTTTCGCCAGCAGCGCCTGCCCTTGCCGGTCCGGCAGCATCGGCCACCGCGGCCAGCCAGTCGCGGAAGCTCTGGGTGCCCTGCGCCGTCACCGCCTGCTCGGCCTGGTCCAGCCACAGGGATACCGCGGGCACTGCGCTCGCGTCTGGGCGCACGCCGCGCAGGTGCTGCCAGAGCGTGGCGAGCTGATAGCTGGCGGGGTCGCGGGCGATCAACAGGCTGGGTCCGCTTTCGGCCAGGTAGCCGCCACTGATCAGCGGCGCCGCCAGCGCCTGTGCGCCGGTTTCAGAAAGCCCCAGCTCCTTGGCCAGCACCTCGCGCGACACCGGGGGCTCGCCGCGCAGGAAGCGCAAACCCACCTGCACCATGAGTGTGAGAGCCGCCTGCTCGCGGGCGCGGCCGGCGTGCATCACCGGCGTCAGCAGCGGATTCATCCGCGAGGGGTGCTGCACGTAGTAGGCGATCTGGCAGCCCGCCAGCAGGATCAGCCAGCCCACATAGAGCCAGATCAGCACGAAAATCATGATCGCGAAACTGGAATAGATGGCGTTGTAATCGGTCGCCTCCGCCACGAACGCGGCAAACCCATAGCTCAGTGTCTGCCAAAGAAAGCCCGCCACGATCCCGCCGATCAGAGCCGCCCGAGGCCTGACCCGCGCCTGCGGCACAAAGGCGTACAGAAAGGTGAATACGCCGACGATCAGCAGGTAGGGCAGGATCGTCGAGAACACGTACAGAAAGAATCCGAACGGTTCGATCTGCGCAAACCAGCCGGCCCACTCGCCGTTGAGTGCGCCGGCGGTAAGGCCCAAGGCGGTGAACACCAGCGCCGGCCCGACGGTAAGCACCGCTAGATATTCGGTCAGCCGGTGCGAGATGCCGCGCGGGTTTTCCACCTGCCAGACCTCGTTGAAAGCACCTTCCACCTTTTGGATCAGCGATATCGCGGAGTAGAGCAGCAGCGCCACGCCCAGCGAGCCGAGCACGCCGACTTCCACCTTCGACACGAAAGTGACCACGGTATCGGCCACCTGCTGCGCCTGCGCAGGCCCCAAACCCCGGAGTGCTTCCATCAGCACTGGCTCCAGGCTGTTGTGGACGCCGAGCGCCTTGAGCAGCGAAAAGCCAAGCGCCAGGAACGGCGTCAGCGACAGCAGCGTGGTGTAGACCAGGCTCATCGCCCACAGCGACAGCTTGCCGCGGGCGAAAACGGTGATCAGCGCATCCAGTGCGCGCAGGGTTTCCAGGCCCCAGCGGCCGAGGCGGCTACGCGCCCTGAGCGACCAGAGGCGGAGGCGAAGAAGCTGAATGGCTTTGATCATGGCCTGATGCTATCCCAGACAAACTGAGTAAACCCTTGACAATAGAGAGAAAGTAACGGCTTGACAGGTAAGAAGCGCGCTTTTATGATGCACCGCAACAAATGCTGCACTGCAACAACGCGGTCAGCCTTGCCTCAGTTTCCCTCGTTAGCTTGTCCTCTTTGTCACCTCACACAGGAGTTTCGCCATGGATGTCCAGTCTCTCATCACCGAAGTCACCGGCCGCGCCGAAAAGTTTGCTGCCCAGGGCCAGGAAGTCGCCACCATCGGTTTTGACACCCTCAAGACCGCCAACAGCATCGTCATCGAATCCGCCACCACCATCGCCAAGATCAACGCCGATGCCGCTACCGCGCTGTTCAGCGGTGCCAAGGTGAGCTTCAGCAAGGCTACCAAGGACGGCGTGCAGGCGGTGATCGCCAAGCCGGTTGCCTATCTGCCCGCGACCACCCCGGCCGTTGAAGCCTTCAACAGCACCGTGCAGACCCTGCTCGACACCAAGGGCGAGCTGGTCAAGACCTTTGAAGGCGGCTACAGCACCATCGTCGCCACCCTGAACGGCGAAGCTACCGTCGCCAAGGCGAAAAAGACCGTGAAGGCCGCTGTCGCCAAGACCGAGACCGTCGCCAAGAAAGTCGTGAAGTCGGCGACCAAGACGGTGAAGACCGCTTCCAAGAAGGCTGCTGCATAATCACTGCCGGTGTGGAGTGGCTTCCCCTTACTCCACACCCGGCACACAGCACTCGCGGGGTCGGCCCATGCCGGCCCCGTTTTGTTTTCCGGAGGCCTTATGATTTTCAAACACATCAAGGCAAACCACATGCTCAACACCGCCGTTGATGGATTCTCGGTGCTGGTAGAACACGAAAGCACCGCCCTCGATAACCAGATTTCCGGCCTGCGCGAGCGCCTGGTCATTGCCCGCAAGGCACGCTCGGTCGGCGAGTTGCTGCGCGATCAGCTGGACCTCGTGCCCGACACCCAGGCCCGCCTGCGCCGGGACCATACGGTGCGTAGTCAGCTGCTGGAGGGATTTACCCGTGATCTGCGCGGCAGCCTGGGTCTGAAAAGCGCGGCCTGAAAAATTATTCTTCAGCCCCACCGGGGCTGCAGCACAGAAACCGGAGCCCGCCTAGATGGCGGGTTTTTTCTTGGTCGGCTTGCTGCCGGCTTTGGCTGTGCCGACCTTGGGCTTGCGCTTCTTGGGCATCACGGCAGCTTCCGGCTCGCTGAGACGCACCTTCACTGAGGACAGCAGCCGCTGCACTGCTGCCGAACTTTTCAGATGCTCGAAATTGTCGCGCACGAAATCCGCAGCGGGACTCAGGCCATCGCTGGCCTGGCCCATCTTGTCGCGCAAGAATCCCATCAGGTCTTCCTGCAGACCCGCGACGTCCGGCAGCCCGAGGAAGCGACGCAGCTCCTCCGGCTTTACATCGATCTCGACCTTGATCTGCATGGGCAACCTCAGGCGGCAAGCA
>JBKJJE010000173.1:0-8779 GCA_046598075.1 Stagnimonas sp. | reverse complement strand
GGCGTCGGTGAGCGTCAGCTTGCTGCGCAACACGAACATCTTCAGCCGCTTGAGCGTGGGGGCGACCAGCGCCAGTGGCAGGGCGAGCGCAAAGTCATCCACGCCCAGCTGCTGCACGGTGAAAACCGCGAGCAGGCGTCCCTTGGGGCTGCAATAGCCGCTGAGCTGGGCCTGGCTGGCAGTCAGCAGCGTGGCGTCGTTGCTGAGCTGGTTTTGAAGAAAGCTGCGCGCTTCCACACCGGTGGCGCGGATCAAGCCCAGACCGTCGAGCGCCAGCCAGGCAACATTGCGGCTATCGCGGCAATCGGAAAATTCCAATGGAAAAGCAGTCACGGCAGGCTCAGTCTGGTGGGCGTTGCAGACCCCGGTTCATTGCGCCGAAGGGTCTGGATTTGTCACACTAGCGTAGTCGTATCCCGAATCGCACCCCCGGTCACGCCCGTGCCTGCTGAACCCGTCCGCGTTAAACCGCCCAGCCCGCAAGAAATTGCGGCGACGAGCGCGATCAAGCTGGCCGATCTGCTGGCGCGGGATGCACACGAAGATCATGACCATGACGCTGCGCTCCACCCGTCCAATGACGGACAGGTGCGCGAAATCGGTGGCCGCCGCGACGGGCCTGACCCGACCCGCTACGGCGACTGGGAAAAAAACGGCCGCTGCATCGACTTCTAGTCCCACTTTCACATCACTCAAGAGAGCAAGAGCGCCATGAGCACTCCAGCCACTACAAAAACGACGCCGCAGCGACCCCTGTCGCCATTCATGATCGGGCCTTACTACAAGCCGCAGATGACCTCGATGCTGTCGATCACCCATCGCCTCACCGGCCTGGGCCTGAGCTTCGGCGCGATGCTGCTGGTGACCTGGCTGGTGTGCATCGCCAGCGGTGCCGACCGCTACGCGCTGATCGTGCCGCACCTCACCGCCTGGTACGGCAAGGCCGTGTTGGGGGCATTCACCTGGGCGCTGCTCTATCACTTCTGCAACGGCATCCGGCACCTGTTCTGGGATCTGGGCAAGGGTCTCGACATGCCCACCGCCGAAAAGTCCGGCTGGACGGTGATTGCGATGTCCATCGTGCTGACCGCGTCCGTCTGGGCGCTGGCGCTCCTCGTCAAATAACTCCAGGACCAAACTCATGAGCTATCGCTCCCCCCTGAGTCACGCCCGTGGTCTCGGCTCCGCCAGACAGGGCACCCATCATTTCTGGGTGCAGCGGGTCACCGCCGTGGCACTGATCCCGCTCACGCTCTGGTTCGTGTTCTCGCTGGCACGCCTGCCGGCAGCGGATTTCGATGCCGTCAGCTGGTGGGTGGCCGCCCCCTCGGTGGCGGTGGCACTGGTGCTGTTCATCGCCTGCGCGCTGTATCACTCGATGCTCGGCGTGCAGGTGGTGATCGAGGACTATGTGGCGGGCGAGGGCAGCAAGATTGCGGCCCTGCTGCTGTCCAAGTTCATCCACGCCATTGCCGGCGTCGCCGGCATTTTCGCCGTGCTGAAAATCGCGCTGGCCTGATCCCAAGATTTCCACTTTTCGAGAATCGACATGGCAGACGCCTCCAAACCCTCCGCCGCCAAGACTGGTCCGGCCTTCGAGATCATCCATCACGAGTACGACGTGGTGGTGGTGGGCGCCGGCGGCGCTGGTCTGCGCGCCACCCTCGGACTTGCCGAAGCGGGCCTGAAGACCGCCAACATCACCAAGGTGTTCCCGACCCGCTCGCACACGGTGGCCGCTCAGGGCGGCATCAGCGCCGCGCTCGGCAACATGGGCGACGACAGCTGGCAGTGGCATATGTACGACACCGTGAAAGGCTCCGACTGGCTGGGCGACCAGGACGCCATCCAGTACATGTGCCGCGAGGCGATCCCGGCGATCATCGAGCTGGAACACTACGGTGTGCCGTTCAGCCGCACCCCGGATGGCAAGATCTACCAGCGCCCCTTCGGCGGCATGACCACCCACTGGGGCCAGGGCACCGCCCAGCGCACCTGTGCCGCTGCCGACCGCACCGGCCATGCCATCCTGCACACGCTCTACCAGCAGTCGCTCAAGTGCAAGGCGCAGTTCTTCATCGAGTATTTCGCGCTCGATCTGATCATGGATGACGATGGTTCCTGCAAGGGCGTACTGGCTTGGGACATGAGCACCGGGCAGCTGCACCGTTTCCGCGCCCATCAGGTGATTCTCGCCACCGGCGGCTATGGCCGCGCCTACTTCAGCGCCACCTCGGCGCACACCTGCACCGGCGACGGCAATGCCATGGTCGCGCGCGCCGGCCTGCCGCTGCAGGACATGGAGTTCGTGCAATTCCACCCCACCGGCATCTACGGCTCCGGCTGCCTGATCACCGAAGGCGCGCGTGGCGAAGGCGGCTACCTCACCAACTCCAAGGGCGAACGCTTCATGGAGCGTTACGCGCCCAACCGCAAGGACCTCGCTTCGCGTGACGTGGTGTCGCGCTCGATGACCATGGAAATCCGCGAAGGCCGTGGCGTCGGCGCCGAGAGCGACCACATCCATCTGCACCTCGAGCATCTGCCGCAGGAGATGCTGCACGCCAAGCTGCCGGGCATTTCCGAATCCGCCAAGATTTTCGCCGGCGTCGATGTCACCAAGGAGCCGATCCCGGTGATCCCCACCGTGCACTACAACATGGGCGGCATCCCGACGCTGTACACCGGTGAAGTGGTGACGTTGAAAAGTGGCAACCCCGACACCGTGGTGCCGGGCCTGATGGCGGTCGGTGAAGCCGCCTGCGTGTCGGTGCACGGCGCCAACCGCCTCGGTTCCAATAGCCTGCTGGACCTGGTGGTGTTCGGCCGCGCTGCTGCCATCCAGGCCGCAAAGATCACCACCAAGGGCGCGCCGCACAAGCCGCTCAATGGCTCGCTCGGTGGCAAGAGTGAGGAGGCGTCACTGACCCGGCTCGACGCCCTGCGCAATGCCAGGGGCTCGCGCACCACCGCTGATCTGCGGCTGGAAATGCAGAAGGCGATGCAGACCCACGCCGCCGTGTTCCGCACCCAGCAGTCGATGGACGAGGGCTTGGCGAAGTTGCAGAAAACTTGTGCTGCCTTCAGGGACGTCAACGTCAGCGACCGCTCGATGATCTGGAACAGCGATCTGGTGGAAACCCTCGAACTCGACAACCTGCTCGCCAACGCGCTGCTGACCATCGCCAGCGCCGCCAACCGCAAGGAGTCCCGTGGCGCGCACGCCCACGAGGACTTCCCGGAGCGCGACGACGTCAACCTGATGAAGCACACCCTGGCCTGGCGCAGCAGTGATACCGAGACCAGCATCGACTTCCGCCCGGTGCACACCTACACGCTGGATGACGATATGCACTACGTCGAACCCCAGAAGCGCGTTTACTGAACATCGTTCCCAGGAAAATCCAATGGCCCAGTTTTCGCTGCCCAAGAACTCGCAAATCGACAAGAAGGCCGGCAAGTCGTTCAAGGCGCCGGTCGGCTCCAAGAACGTCAGGAGCTTCAAGATCTATCGCTACGATCCGGACACGGGTGCGAACCCGCGCATGGACAGCTACGAGGTGGATATGGGCAGCTGCGGCCCGATGGTGCTGGACGCGCTGATCAAGATCAAAAACGAAATCGACCCGACGCTGACCTTCCGTCGCAGCTGCCGCGAAGGTATCTGCGGCTCCTGTGCGATGAACATCGATGGCACCAATACCCTGGCCTGCATCAAGGGCTGCGACGAGGTGAAAGGCGACGTCGCCATCTACCCCTTGCCGCATATGCCGGTGATCAAGGATCTGGTGCCGGACATGACGCATTTCTATGCGCAGCTGGCCTCGATCGAACCCTGGCTGAAGACCGATACTCCCGCCCCCACCCGCGAGCGCCTGCAGAGCGAGGAGGACCGCGCCAAGATCGACGGCCTCTACGAATGCATCCTCTGCGCCTGCTGCTCGACCAGCTGCCCGAGCTACTGGTGGAACAGCGACCGCTATCTCGGCCCGGCGATTCTCCTGCAGGCCTACCGCTGGCTGGTCGACAGCCGCGACGAGGCCACCGGCCAGCGCCTGGACGAACTCGAAGACCCCTTCAAGCTCTACCGCTGCCACACCATCATGAACTGCACCAAGACCTGCCCGAAGGGACTCAATCCCGCCAAGGCGATTGCCGAGACCAAGAAGATGCTGGTCGAGCGCACGGTCTAGAGGCGAGCCCGCATCGTTGCATGCGAAGGGCGGCCAGGGCCGCCTTTTGCATTTGGAGAGTGAGATGGAAGAAGCCCGTATCAAATGGCTGCTGCGCAGGGGCATGAAGGAGCTGGACGTCATGTTCGGCCGCTATCACGCCCAGCGTTATCCGCTCGCCCCGGCCGCCGAGCGCGCCGCCTTCATCAGGCTGCTGGATGGTCCGCAGGAGCCCGACATCTACGCCTGGGCGATGGGATTCGAGCCGCCGCCAGCAGAATTCGCCGAGGTGATCCTTGAGTTCCGCAACTACCGTTGAGCTGCGGCTGCTGCCGTCGGTCCGGTTGCTCAAGATCGTCTCGACCCTGCACATGCTGCCGCTGGTCGCGCTGCCCTTCGCCATGCAGCCGGGGCTGGCGATGTGGGCGCTGATTGCCGCATTCGCGGGTAGCTGGCTGTGGCTCAGGCGGCACCCCGCGTTCGGCTTTGGCAAGGCAGCCCTGGTGAGGCTCACCTGGCATGAGGATGATCGCTGGACCGTACACCAGGCCAACGGGGTGCAGCACACCGCCCGCCTCAGACCGGACAGCTCCCGGCATCCACAACTGCTGATCCTGCGTTATGCCTTGCAGGATGGCGGCACCCGCACGCGGCTGATTGCGGGCGACGAGACAGACCCGGAGAGCCTGCGGCGTCTCAGAGCGCGGCTTTCGGTGTGGCAGCCGCCGCGGTAGCGCCAGTGGTATCACGGTGGTCAAGGAAGGTAGATGCCAAACAACATGCTTCGCACGCTACTCCCAGGTCTTGCCGCCCTGCTGCTCGGCGCCTGCACGGGCGTGCAGCTCAAACCCGACTCCAGCGTGCCGCTGGCAGCGGACGTGGATCTCGCCCGCTACATGGGCGACTGGTATGTGATCGCCCACATCCCCACCGACCGTGACGCGACCGCGCACAACGCGATGGAGAACTACACCCGCAGCGCCGACGGCAGCATCGCCACCACCTACCGCAACCGGCTGGATGGCTTCGGCGGCCAGCAGAAGCTGCTGACCCCCACTGCCTTTGTGGTGCCCGATACCGGCAATGCGCTGTGGGGCATGCGCTTTCAGATTCCGGGTACGGCAATTCCCTGGCCGCTGCGGTTCGAGTATCGCATCGCCCATCTCGAACCCGATTACAGCGTCACCATCGTCGCCCGCAGCCAGAAGGATTTTCTCTGGCTGTTCAGCCGCAGCCCGGAGATGGCGGATGCCGAACTGGCGCGTTATGCACAACTGGCGGCGCGTTGGGGTTACGACGTCAGCAAGCTCGTGCGGGTGCCGCAGCAATGGCCGAATCCGGTCGACGGCAGCCAGCCGGTGCTCGGCCCGGCGGTGCGCTGAGCCATGCAGTCGGCAGCGATTCAGCGGAATACTGCACCGTGACCACTATCGATTTTCAAGGAGCCATGGCATGAACACCCGCGCGCTGTCCCTTACTCTCGGCCTCGTTGCCAGCGGCTGGCTGCTGTCCGCATCCGCCGAAAAAGACTCGTCGGTGCCGCTGGCGCCCGAGGTCGACCTGCAACGCTTCATGGGCGACTGGTACGTGGTGGGCATCATCCCCAACTTCATCGAGAAGAACGCCTACAACTCCATCGAATCCTACCGGCTCAAGAAGGACGGCAGCATCGCCACCACGTTCCGTTATCGCAAGGGCGGCTTCGACGGGCCGCTGAAAACCATGACTCCGCATGGTTTTGTCGAGCCCGGCAGCGGCAACGCGCTGTGGGGGATGCAGATCTTCTGGCCAATCAGGGGCGAGTACCGCATCGCCCACGTCGAGCCCGACTACAGTGCCACCATCATTGGCCGCAGCAAGCTCGATTACGTCTGGCTGCTCAGCCGGCAGGCGGTGATGGGTGATGCCGATTTCGAGAAATACCGCGCCCAGATCGGCAGCTGGGGCTACGACACCACCAAGTTCGTGCGAGTACCGCAGCAGTGGCCGGAACCGCAGACATCGAACTAGCCGCTACTGCCGCGGCACCACCCTCACCACCCGCCCGCTGTCGACTTCGATTACGGCAATGAAGCCTTCGCCCAGTTTGGCGCTGGCCCCGGAGTCACCAGAGGCCAGCACCACCCAGTGATTGTTGACGCGATAGCTGCGGTACGGGGCCTGGATCAGGGTCTGCTCGCTGCCGTATTTCTGTGACCAGATCTCGCGGGCGATGCTGATCGCCTGCTTGCCGTTGGCGATGGTACCGCGGGCCGGAATCTCGGCCAGCACTTCGCCCGGACGCAGCGTCGCCAGATAGTGGTCCATCCACGGCTCCCATTCGCTCTGCGGGATGGGGATCGGCGTCATCCTGAGGTTCAGTGCCTGCAGCGACAACAGGTGCAGGTCATAGGCTTTGGGGTATTCCAGCGGCAGTGCCACCGCCTGGTCGCCGAGCAGACCGTTGAGCGCAGCGCGCACCTGCCTGGCAGCCTCGATCGGCGAGGTGGTCTTTTCATGCATCTTGTAGACGATCTGGTTCTGCGCGTCGATCAGAATCAGCGCCGGCATCAGCCGCACGCCAAACTGGTCGGCGACCGGGTTGCCCGCGACCAGCAGCGGAAAGCTGAGCTGCCGCTCCTTCATCACCGTCACCGGATCCTGAGTCTCTTCGATGTTGATGGTCCAGACCTTGACGCCGCGGTCGCGATAATCCTCCCAGATCGACTGAACGTAAGGTTGCAGGGCTCGGCTGTAGGGACACCAGGACGGCCAGAACAGCAGCAGCGTCGGCTGCCCGTTGGCGGCTTCGGGCAGGGCGACCGTCTCGCCCTGCGGCGTCAGCAGGCTGAACGCGGGTGCCTGGGAGCCGACGCTGCCGGCCGCCGGCGTCGCATCGGGCGCAGGGGGCGAAAACACCACCAGCGGGTAGAGCTCGAGTATCCCCGCCGGCATCGCAGGGCCCGCGATCGTCGGGGACACCTGGGGCAGTGGCTGCAAGCCGAGCGTGCCGTCGGAGTTGACCGTGACGGGCGCGCTGGGCAGCACCACGGTCAAGGGCTGCAGGCCGAGGGTGTCGCCGACCATGGCCGGCGCCGGCACGGCCACCACCGCCAGCGGCAAAAGCTCGGACGTCCCAGCACCGCCCGGGGCTGCGGGTGCTGCGGTCAGCAGGGGCTGTGCGGCGACGCCGCCGACCAGACCGGCTGACAACGCCATCGTCAAGGCGAAACCGCGGGTGTAAAAGCCTGGGCAGAACGCGTTCCGCAGCATGTATTCGATCCCCTGTCGTCGCCGGCAAGTCGAGTTGCCGACGCGCCAAGCATGACATGCGGATCGCTACCGGAGCAGGGGCCGGATTTCAGCATGTCGATGGCCGAAAACGGCCAACGCGGCGCCGGTGGACGCCTACACTGCCCCGCATGGAACTCGATCTCGACAGCTGCTACGACGCCCTCAAGGCCCGCGATGCGCGCTTCGACGGCCGGTTTCTGGTGGCGGTGCGCACCACCGGCATCTATTGCCGCCCGGTGTGCCCGGCGCGTACGCCGAACAAGGCTAATGTCGATTTCTTCCTCCATGCCGCCGCGGCCGAGCGCGCCGGTTTCCGCCCCTGCCTGCGCTGCCGGCCGGAGCTGGCACCGGGTCTGGCGCCGATGGATGCCCCGGACCGCATCGCCCGGCTCGCTGCCGCACGCATCGACGCTGGGGCACTCGACGAAGGCGATGGCGAACAGCTCGCTGCCTCGCTGCAGGTGTCCAGCCGCCAGCTGCGCCGGGTGGTGGAGGAGAGCTTCGGCGTGACCCCGGTCGAGCTGGCGCAGACGCGTCGACTGTTACTGGCCAAACAGCTGCTCACCGACACCCGGCTGCCGATGGCGGTGCTGGCACAGGCGGCGGGCTTTGGCAGCGTGCGGCGCTTCAACCATCTGTTCGCCAGCCGCTACGGCATGGCCCCCGGTCAGCTGCGGCAGCGGAGTGGGGAGGAGCTGCCGGGCGAGAGCTTCCAGCTGCGGCTCGCCTATCGAGCGCCGCTGGCCTGGGTACCGCTGCTGCGGTTTCTGAGTGGTCGCGGCGCGGCAGGGGTGGAAGCCGCCGACGGCGACCGCTACCTGCGCACGGTGGCGATCGGCGCCCACCACGGCTGGCTCGCGGCGGAGCCGATGAAGGGTGCAGCGATAGTCCAGGTGACGCTCTCCACCAGTCTGCTGCCGGTATTGCCGCAGGTGCTGTCACGCCTGCGGCGCACGCTCGACCTCGATGCCAGTGCCAGCGTCATCGACGCCCATCTCGGCGTCGATCCGCGTCTGGCGCCCTTGATCACGGCGACGCCGGGTCTACGGGTACCCGGGGCGTTCGATGGCTTCGAGCTGGCGCTGCGCGCGATCCTGGGCCAGCAGGTGACGGTGAAGGCGGCGACCACGCTGTTCGGGCGCTTCGCCCGCAGTTTCGGTAGCGCCATCGTCACGCCGCATCTGGCGCTCACCCATCTGGCGCCGAGCGCCGACGTGGTGGCACAGGCCTCGCAGCAGCAGCTGATCGACCTTGGCCTCACCAGCCGCCGCGCCGAAACCGTGCGGCGGATGGCGCTGGCGGTTGCCGAGGGCAGCCTGTCGCTGGAACCCGGC
>JBKJJE010000184.1:0-11658 GCA_046598075.1 Stagnimonas sp. | reverse complement strand
TAGTAGGCGCCCAGGTCGTCGACCAGCACGTACATGGTCGGTTTCGGCTTGACGTTGGCGGGCGGTGGCGTGTTGGATTTCTTCGGAATCTCGATCACCAGCTGGTTCATCATCGCCGGCATCGACACCATGAAGATGATCAGCAGCACCAGCATCACGTCTACCAGCGGAGTGACATTGATCTCGGCCACTGGTGAGTTTTCGTCGCCACCCTGTTTGACGCTTGCGCCCATCTCGAATCTCCAATGTGTTGAGGCACCGCCGCCGCTAGGCAAACGGGCTGGTAAGCAAATGATAGCCTGCGGCCGCCGCGCCTGGGGCGGGTTGGATTTGCAAGACCATCCCGCGGCTTCTGGATCACAAGATCCGTGCCGGCTGGCTACAATCCTGGAATGTCGTATCCGCCCGCCGCGCACTCCCTCCCTCCGCTTGGCAGCTGGCGCGCGCGCGCGCGATCCCGGCTGATGGTTGCGGCGCTGATGGCAGGACTGTTTCCGCACGCGGCGGCCGCCAGTGTCAGCACAGCCGATGAACCGGCGCTGGCCCGGGCCACTGCCGGCACGATCATCATCGAGCAGGCCTACAGCCACCCCACTGCCGCACCGGGGGTTCCCGGAGTGGGGTTTTTGACCCTCACCAACACCGGCAAAAAGGCGGACCGCCTGCTGGCGGTGACCAGCCCCGCCGCTGGCAGCGTCGAAATCCACCAGAGCAAGATCAACAACGGGGTGATGCAGATGCGCGCGATCACCGCAGGCGTGGCGCTACCGGTGGGCAAGACGGTGGCCTTCGCCGCCGAGGGTTTGCACCTGATGCTGTTTTCGCTGCACGCGCCGCTGGTCGACGGGGAGCGCGTGCCGGTGACGCTCGTCTTCCAGCGCGCCGGGATGCTGACCACAGACTTGCAGGTGCAGCCACGCCAGCCACCTGCGCCGTCGGCGCAGGAAGACACCCACCAGCATCAACACCACCACTGATGTTGCCGCGGCGGGGATGCTCAGCGCGGCAGGCGTCTGATGCGGTTGTAAACCTTCGGCGGGGAGCTGCCGCGTAGCTGTGGATGGTCGTGCCCGTGCGCGGTCATCGGCACCACCAGGAACTTGCCCTGCCGCACGCCGCGCTCGGCAATGAGTTGCTCGGCGAATCGCGTCACGATGTCCATGGGCCCGCGCAGAATGGTGGTTTCCAGACAGCTGTCGTGGTCGAGGTGGACATGCATCGTCGACACGCAGATGTCGTGATGCGCGTGTTGCAGGTCCGCCAGCCGGCTTGCCAGCTGACGCTCGTGATGGTCGTAGACGAAGCTCACCGTCACGGCGCATTGCTGGTTGCCGCCCTTCGAGACTGCTTCGGTTTCGAGTCTGCCGCGCAACAGGTCACGGAAGGCTTCCGAGCGGGTGCCGTAATGGTGCTGCTCAGCCCACTGGTCGAACTGCTCGGCAAGCTTGTCGTCGAGCGAGAGGGTGACGCGGCGCATGACGTGGCTCCGGCAAACTTGAGGGTTTGCACGGTACAGTAAACAACTCGGCGGTTGCCGGTTTCAGGAACATTCGTGACGACTTTTCCGCTGCTGGGTTCAGCTCGCTGGCAACAGCTGTGTCTGGCATTTTGTGGTCTGTGCATGGCGCTGCCGGCCAGTGCCACCGAACGGGTGGTGACCCTGGCGCCACACCTCGCCGAACTGGTCTGTGCCGCTGCGGGCTGCGAGACGCTGGTGGCGGTGACCGCATACAGCGATTACCCGGCGGAGATCAGAACACTGCCGGTGGTCGGCGATGTCGCTCAGTTCAATCTGGAGGCCATGCTGGCGCTGCGACCGACGCGGGTCATCGCCTGGGACGGCGGCACCCCGGCAGCCCAGATCGCAAGGCTGAAGACCGTGAAAGTGCCGGTGACGCTGCTGCGCATCGAGCATCTGGACGACGTGGCGGCAGCCCTGATCCAGCTCGGCAGCGTGCTGGGTACCTCGGCCCGCGCAGAGGCGGCAGCCCGCGTCTACCGCCGGCAGCTGGCGGCATTGCGTGCGAAACATGCCCAGTCGGCACCGATGCGGGTGCTCTACCAGATCGAGACGGCGCCGGTGTACTCGATCAACCGTGCGAGCCCGATCAGCGAGGCGATCACTCTCTGCGGCGGCATCAACGTATTCGCACAGCTGCCGACGCTGGCCGCACCGGTCACCGACGAATCGGTGCTGGCTGCGCGCCCGCAAGTGGTGATTCATGGCCCGGCAGATGCGTTGGCGGTGACGGCGTACTGGGCGCGTTTCGCCAAGGCAGCGCGCGAGCGCCCGCAGCTGGTGGGCATAGACCCCGATCTGCTGGCCCGCTCCGGGCCGCGTATGGTGCAGGGGGTGGCACAACTCTGTGCCGCACTGGATGCAGCACGCCGACTGCCTCGGTGATTGCCTTGCCGCAGCGCAGCCAGTAGCGTTCACCGCAATGCTGTTGGAGTTTGCGCTCAAAGGATAAGAAATGGCGCTTGTACTCGTGCGGCATCTGCCGGTCGCACTCGAAAAAGGGATTTGCTATGGCCGCACGGATGCGCCGCTTGCGGCCGTATCGCAGGCACAGATTCCTGCCTTTGCCCGCCAGCTGATGGCCGAACACGGGCCGTTCGACACCGTGTTCACCAGCCCGCGCCAGCGTTGCCGGCGGCTGGCGGAGGCGCTGGCGGCAAACCCCACGGTCGAGCCGGCGCTGGCGGAAATGGATTTCGGCCTCTGGGAAGGCAGGCGGTGGCTGGATATTCCCCGCAAGGACATCGATGAATGGACTGCCAATGTGGTCGGCTACGCGCCGGGTGGTGGCGAGTCGATGCAGGCGATGGCCAGTCGCGTCACCGCCTGGCTGGAGCGCACCGTGGCGCAGGCGCAGCGCCGGGGCCAGACAGTGCTGGCAGTGACCCATGGCGGACCGATCCGGGTGGCGCTGGCAGTGGCCAAAAAATTGCCACTGGATAAAGCCATGGATATTCCGGTGGGATTCGGCTGGGCGGTGCGCTTCGGCTGAGCGGCGCGGCTGTCACGGGAGTTTAGTCAGAGCGTCACAGAGGCAGGGCACATTGCGCGCCGCGAGAGGGCCGAGTGATCGGTGGCCTCGTCGCTGGTCGCCCAAGGATGGGTCCCTCACTCTCCAGGAATCCCTCATGGGCGCACTGCATCGTCGTCGTTTTCGCAAACTCCGCACTCCTGGCCTGAGCCGCCGCGGTTTCCTCAAAGGCTCTGCAGCGGCAATGGCCTTGCCGCTGCTCAATGCCTGCGGCAACAGCGAGTTACCAGCGCTGGCAACGCCCGGCCCGGCTCCTGGTCCCGCACCTGCGCCGATACCCGCGGTCCCCAGAATGGCTGCGTTCCTGCACGGCGTCGCTTCCGGCGATCCCCTGATCGACCGGGTGGTGCTGTGGACGCACATTACCCTTGATGCCGAGGCCGTCACCGCTGCCGTCGCCGCCAGGGTCGATTACCTGATGAGCCTTGCCACAGACCTCAGTGCGCCGGTGAAAACCGGCAGCTTCAGCACCGATGCCACCCGTGATTACACGGTGAAAGTCGATGCCACCGGCCTCGCCAGCTACACCACCTACTACTACCAGTTCAGCATCACTCTGGCCGACGGCATGGTCATCAAGTCCGCCATTGGCCGAACCAAGACCGCGCCCAGGGCGGGCGAGGCCGACCGCCTGCGCTTCATGTCGGCAAGCTGCCAGAACATGACCTTCGGTTATTTCAACGCGCATGGCGCGGTGGCGAAGAAGGCCGATATCGACGCGGTGTTGTTCCTCGGCGATTACATCTACGAAACCGGCGGTGGCTCGCAGATCGAGGGGCGCGATGCGATACCTGCCAACGAGATCATCTCGCTCAGCGACTACCGCCAGCGCCACGCCCAATACAAGAGCGACCCCGATCTGATGGCCTGCCACAGGCAGCATCCGTTCATGTGCATCTGGGACGACCACGAAACCACCAACAACAGCTACCGCGCCAGTGCCGACAACCACACCGAAGGCGCAGAAGGCTGCTGGGAAGAGCGCATGGGCTGGGCGATCCGCGCGTACTTCGAGTGGATGCCGATCCGCGACAACCCCAATACCGCCTTTGATGCGCCCACTGCGGCGGCTTGCCCGGATGCGCCCATTTCTGGCTATCTGCCGGAAGGCAATGGCAGCATCCAGCGCAGCTTCAAATATGGCGATCTGGTTGACATCATCATGCTCGACACCCGCCTTGCCGGGCGTGCGGTGCAGAACGGCACCGCCCTAGTCAGCGAGGAGCAGACCATCCTTGGTGCGGCGCAGCGCGCGTGGTTCTTGAACGAGCTGAGCCGTAGCACCGCGCAGTGGAAACTGGTCGGCCAGCAGATGACGTTTGCACCGGTCAAGGTCGTGCCATTGCCGGAGACACAGGGCGGCACCTTCCTGAACGACGACGCCTGGGATGGCTATCGTTTCGACCGCAACGCGGTGATGAACCACCTCGCCGACAACGCCATCGACAACGTCGTGGTGCTCTCTGGCGATACCCATGTGGTCACCGCCTTCGATCTGCCCATCGAGCCGAATGATCCGCTGCAATACAACCCGGTGACGGGCGAGGGCTCGCTGGCGGTGGAGTTCAGCAACTCCGGTATTGCCAACGTCGGCATCCTCGGTGAGTTCTTGATGGCGAATAACCCGCACCTCAAATATGCCAACATCACCGAGCGCGGTTATCTGTTGCTCGACATTACCAGCGCGAGAGTACAGGGCGAGTATTTCTTCACCGGCCTGCCGCTGGTGCGCGATGCCACCGAAACCTTCCGTCGCGTGCTGGTCAACACGGCCGGCAGCAACCGGCTGACGCCGGGCACGATTCCCTCCACGGGTCGTGCGGATGCAGCACCGCTGGCACCCTGAGGCGCTCGCACACCCACAAAAAAAGCCCGCGTTGCGAGGCGGGCTTTTTTGTGGGTGCGAGGTCAGGCGGCGGACTGTGCCGCCTTCTTCGCCTCATTGACCTTCTTGCTCGGCAGCGTGCCCATGCACTTGCAGATGATGCCGAGCATGATCTCGTCGGCGCCGCCGCCGATGCTGACCAGCCGGGTGTCGCGGTAGGCGCGGGCGACGTTGCTCTCCCACATGTAGCCCTGTCCGCCCCAGAATTGCAGGCAGCTGTCGGTCACTTCGCGGCCGACGCGGCCGACCTTGAGCTTGGCCATGCTGGCGAGCATCGCGATGTCTTCCAGCTTTTCGCGACCGCCGACATAGCGCTCGGTGGTGTCGTAGACCAGCGCCCGCAGGCTCTCGACCTCGGTGCGCAGTTCGGCCAGCCGGAAGTGCACAGACTGGTTGTCGAGAATCGAGCCGCCAAAGGCCTGCCGCTGGCGCGTGTAGTCGATAGTCTCGTTGATGATGTTCATCATCCCGTCGATGCCGGAGGCAGCACCATACAGCCGCTCTTCCTGGAACTGCATCATCTGGTACATGAAGCCCATGCCCTCCTGTCCCACCAGATTGCGGCGCGGCACGCGGACGTTGTCGAAGAAGATCATGGCGGTGTCGCTGGCGCGCATGCCGAGCTTGTCGAGCCTGGTGTTGCGGGTGACGCCCTTGGCATCGAGCGGCACGATGATCAGCGACTTGTTCTGATGCACCTTGCCCTCACTGGTGTTGCACAGCACGCAGGCCCAGTCGGCCTGGGTGCCGTTGGTGATCCACATCTTGCTGCCATTGATGAGGTAGTCATCGCCATCCCTGACCGCAGTGGTCTTGATGCCGGCAACATCGGAGCCGGCACTGGCTTCGGACACCGCAATCGAGCAGATCATGTCGCCGGCAACCACCGGCGCCAGAAACTCGGCCTTTAGTGCCTTGCTGCCGAAGCGCGCCAGCGCAGGGGTGGCCATGTCGGTGATCACGCCGATCGCCATCGGCAGACTGCCGCAGATGGCATTGCCCATGGCCTGCGCGAACATCACTTCGTAGCTGTAGTCGAGGCCCAGGCCGCCCACATCCTCCGGCTTGTTGATGCCGAGATAGCCCAGCGCACCCATTTTTTTGCAGATTTCGCGGGCCGGCCAGATGCCGTCCTTCTCCCACTGCGGAATGTGGGGATTGAGTTCGTTGATGACGAACTTCTTGACCCCGTCGTAGATTTCCCGATGCTCTTGGGTAATCAGCATTATTAATTCTCCATCCAGAAGGCGCGAGCGTGGATGCTATTCATCGCAAGAGACTGTCGCAAGCTTTTGCCGCGAGATATCTCCGGCGCGCGCACTATTTCATGGCAAGTCGGAAATATTGATTTTTGCCATTTCCGCACAAGGTGTGTGAAGCTAATCGCAGCTGTTTCGTAAGAAAGCCGCCTGCGGTGGCACGCGCAACAGCGAGGAGATCACCATGAATAAAACACTGCTGCCTTTTGGCGCGGCCCTTGCGCTATCGCTGGCTTTTTTGACTGCCCTGCCGGGTTGCGGCAACTCTGCGCTGCCGAGCGGCGCACTGCCGGGTGTGCCCGTGCCGGTCACGGCGGGCAGCAGCGCCATCAAGGTGCTGTCCAACCGCGCAGACCTGATCAGTGGCGGCGATGCGCTGGTCGAGGTGGTGGTACCCGCAGGCACGGCGGCCAGCAGCGTAGTGATGACGCTCAACGGCAGGGATGTGAGTTCGCAATTCGCTCCCCGCGAAAACGGCCGTTTCATGGCGCAGCTCACGGGCTTGGTCCTCGGCAACAACCAGCTCAGTGCGCGCATCGGCGGCGCGGCGCTGGGCACTGTCGCCATCTTCAATCACCCCAACGGTGGCCCGGTATTTGCCGGGCCGCAGCCGCAGCCCTACACCTGCAGCAATGCCGCCAAGGCCATCAACGCCCAGTGCGACCAGCCAGCGGAATACAGCTTTTTCTACAAATCCACCGATCCGACCTCGGCTGGTCTGCTGGCTTACGACCCTGCCAATCCGCCGACCGATGTGGCGATGACCACCACGCAGGATGGGCAGACCGTGCCCTTCATCGTGCGCAAGGAGTCTGGCTTTCAGGACCGCGACCAGTACGTGATCTTCACGCTATTCGACCCGGCGCAGCCCTGGACGCCTTGGGCGCCGCAGCCGCAGTGGAACCACAAGCTGCTGATCACCCACGGCGGCAGTTGCGGCACCACCTTCGCCGACGGCACGCCGCCAACGGATGATTACTCCGGCACCTTTCCGCCCAACCCGGCGCTGCAGAACAGCTATGTCACCGCACTCGGTCTCGGCTTTGCGGTGGCCTCCACCGCACTCGACAACCTCGGCCACAACTGCAGCGTGGTGACCGGTGCGGAGTCACTGGTGATGGTGAAAGAGCGCCTCATCGAGCAATACGGCGAGCTGCGCTACACGCTTGGCACCGGCTGCTCGGGCGGCTCGATCACCCAGCATCACGTCGCCAATGCCTACCCCGGCGTTTATCAGGGCCTGATCGTCACCTGCTCGTACCCGGATGTGTTCACTACCGCCGTGCAGTTCGCAGATGCGCACCTGTTGCGCAACTTCTTTGAGGATCCCAGCCGCTGGGGGGTGCCGTATACACCGCAGCAGTTTGCCGATATCGAGGGCTATCTGTTGCATGTCAACGCCATCGTGGCCGACGAAGCATTCTTCAAGGCCGTGGTTGATCCCGCCAACCCATCATGCAATGGGGTCTCGGCTGGTACCGGGCCGGACAAGCTCTACAACGCCAGCAGCAACCCGGGCGGCACGCGCTGCAACGTCACCGATTACATGATCAATGTGTTCGGGCCGCGTGCGCGCGCACAGTGGTCGGCCAACGAGATTGCGCTCGGCCGCGGTTTCGCCGGCTTCCCGGCGGACAACGTTGGCGTGCAATACGGCCTGGGTGCGCTGCAGGCCGGCAAGATCCTCGCCGACCAGTTCATCGACGTGAACCAGAAAGTCGGTGGGCTCGACATTGATGCCCAGCCGCAGGCCGCACGCCTGCTCGGTGACCCGACAGCCCTCGCCAATGCGTACCGCAGCGGTGCGGTCAACGTCGGCACGCACCTCGACAAGGTGCCGATCATCGATGGTCGCGGCCCCGATCCCGGTGCGGCACATGACTCGGTGCACTTCTTGATGATGCGCGCGCGGCTCGATGCGGTGCATGGCACCCATGCCAATCAGGCCTTGTGGGAAGGCCCGGCGGCACTGATCGGCGACGCGATGTTTGCCAACAATGCACTGGTGGCGATGGATCGCTGGGTGGCGGCGATGGAAGCCGATACTGCGAACAAGCCGCTGGCAAAGAAGGTGCTCGACAATCGCCCGGCCGACATTGCCGATGCCTGCTACTCCGGCGCCGGTATCAAGCTCACCGACGGCCGCTGCCCAGAGGGCGTGGTGCCCTACTACGCCACGCCGCGTCTGGTGGCGGGCGATCCGCTCAGTGCGGTCACCAACAAGTGCCAGCTCAAGCCCTTGAACCGTGCCGATGACTACGGCCCGCTAGGCTTGAGCGATGCGCAGTGGGCGAAGATGCAGGCGATCTTCGCGGACGGCGTCTGCGATTTCTCCAAGCCGCCGGTGGGCTACCAGCCGACCGTGGCCTGGCTGACCTACCAGAACGCAAGCGGGCAGGTGGTTTATGGCGGCACACCGCTGCCTGCGGCGGCCAGCTATTCCGGCAGCGGCTGGGCTTCGCCTGCGTTCGCGGTGTTTGCGCCCTCGCCCTGATTGGCTTTCCCCACTCCCGCATTGCGGGAGCGGATTTTCTGCGTCGCTACGGCATCGGCAGCAGCTTGATCTCGTAAATCTTCGGCCACCACTTGCCCGTGATGAGCAGGTGCTGGTTGTCGGCGCGCCAGGCAATGCCGTTGAGCACTGCACCTTCAGCCTCGCGCGCTGTGGTGATGCCTGCTTTTTTCTTGAGTGCTGACATGTCGAGCCAGCCAGTGACAACACCAGTGGCGGGATCGATGCGGGCAATGCGATCGGTCATCCAGACGTTGGCGTAGAGCGCGCCCTCAAACCATTCCAACTCGTTGAGCAGCGGGATGACCTTGTCGCCGTCCTTGACCGCTACCGTGCGCAGTACGCTTGGCCCTGCGGGGTCGATCCAGCTCAGCGTCGCTGACCCATTGCTGATGATGAGTGCCGTGCCATCGCTCGTCAGCCCCCAGCCTTCGCCGCCATAACGCAGGCTGCCAGTGGGCTTGAGCGACAGGTCGTAGCGATGCAGCACGCCCTCGCGCCAGGTCAGTTGCCAGAGCGCGCCAGCGTGCAGCGCCAGACCTTCGCCAAACTCGTTGGCAGGGATGGGCGTGGCCCGCAGCGTCTCGCCGGTGGCCAGTTTTTTCTCGGCGACTTGCGAGGCGCCATATTGCCCATCGCTCTCGAATAATCGTCCTTCGTGCCAGAGCAAACCCTGGGTGAAACCTGTGGCGTCGTGCGGGTATTCTGCGACGATCTTCCAGCGCAGCGTCGGCGCTTTGGCCTCGGCATTCAGAGCGGCCAGCAGCAGCACCGCCGTTACAATGCAGGTCATCCAACGAGAGAGAGATTTGATGAGCAGTGGCATGGTGAGAAGTATGACGGGCTTCGCCCGTGTCGAGCGCGCAGCACCTGGTGCGAAACTCGCGTGGGAGCTGCGTGCGGTCAACAGCCGCTTTCTCGACCTCACCCTGAAACTGCCGGAGGAATTCCGCGTGCTGGAAAGCGAGTTGCGCCAGCGCGCCCAGGCCAAGGTCTCGCGCGGCAAGCTGGAGGTGAGCCTGCGCTACACGCTGGATGGCGCTGCGCAAAGCGCCCTGCATGTCGACCTCACCCGGCTGGCGGCCTTGAGTGCCGCACTCGATCAGGTCAATGTCGCGCTCGGTGCCACCGCCACCCCCGACCCGGTGCGGGTGCTGGGTTTCCCGGGGGTGCTGCAGCAGCAGGCTTTCGACTTCGCTGCCCTGCATGTCGAGGCGCTCGCCGGTTTCGACGCCGCCTTGATCGAGTTCAACAAGGCTCGCGAGCGCGAAGGCGCACGCACGGCCGACTACCTGCGCGAGCGGGCGACTTCGCTCGAAGGCTTCGCTGCGCAGGTCAGAGCGCGCGCGCCGGTGGTACGCGACGCCTGGATCGACAAGCTGCGCGCCAAAGTGGCTGATCTGGGCATCGAGGTCGAGCCGCAGCGGCTGGCCCAGGAGGCGGCGATGGCGGCACAGCGGCTCGATGTCGACGAGGAGCTTTCACGCCTCGCCAGCCATCTGGTCGAGATGCGCAGCGCACTCGGAGGCAAGGAATCGGTCGGCCGCCGGCTGGACTTCCTGATGCAGGAGTTCAACCGCGAGGTGAACACCACTGGCAGCAAGTCGCAGGACGCCGAGATGACCAAGGCCGTGGTCGAGATGAAGGTGTTGATCGAGCAGATGCGAGAGCAGATTCAGAATCTGGAATAACCCCGCCGTACCATTTAACCAAGGAGTCTCGTCATGGCTATCAGCCCTGTATGGTTGCTCAAGGCCTTCGTCGCCGGTTTCATCGCGACACTGGTGTTTCACCAAGGCCTGTTCGCGGTTTTTCATGCGGCCGGCATGGTGCCGGTTCCGGCCTACAACATGACGCCCTCGGTGCCGCTGGGCGTGCCTGCGGTGCTGTCGCTGGCGTTCTGGGGGGGTGTCTGGGGCTGGCCGGTGGCCTGGTTGATCCGTAACGATGCCGGTGCCCGCTACTGGTTGAAGGCCGTCGCTTTCGGTGCCATCGGCCCGACAGCGGTGGCGATGTTGCTGGTGTTTCCGCTCAAGGGGTTTCCGGTTGATGCCAAGACCGTGGTCGGGGCGCTGCTGCTCAACGGCGCGTGGGGTCTGGGCGTGGGCCTGCTGATGCGGCTGATGGCGCCGCGCCCTTCGGCTTGAGGGCTGGTCGATGAGCATCATCACCCGCAGCAGGCATCAGTGCTTTGGTGGCACGCAGGGCTTCTACAGTCATGCCAGTGTCAGCACCGGCACCAGCATGAACTTTGCGGTGTTCACGCCACCGCAGGCAGCGGCAGGCCCGGTGCCGGCGCTCTATTACCTGCCGGGGCTCACCTGCACGGAGGAAACCTTTGTCATCAAGGCCGGTGCGCAGCGCCTCGCTGCTGAACTGGGTCTGATGCTGGTGACCTGCGATACCTCGCCGCGCGGCCTCAACTTGCCGGGCGAGGCCGACAGATGGGACTTTGGCCTCGCCGCCGGCTTTTATCTCGATGCAACCGAAGCGCCCTGGGCGCCGCACTACCGCATGGGCAGTTACGTCAATCTCGAACTGCCGACGCTGATCGAAGCGCATTTTCCTGCGCGCAAGGACCGTCGCGGACTGTTCGGTCACAGCATGGGCGGTCATGGCGCGCTGGTGAGTGCCCTGCGTCACCCCGGCCGGTGGCACTCGCTGTCGGTGCTGGCGCCGATTGCGCATCCGACGACCGTGCCCTGGGGACAGCAGGCCTTTGTGCGCTACCTCGGGCCTGATCCGAGCCGCTGGAAGGCCTACGATGCCTGCGAGCTGCTGCGGCAACAGACCTATCCCGGCCATATCCTGGTCGATCAGGGCATGGCCGATCAGTTCCTGCCGCAGCTGATGCCCGATGTGCTTGAAGCCACCGCCCGCGAGGTGGGACAGTCGCTGACGCTGCGTCGTCATGCCGGCTATGACCACGCCTACTACTTCGTGCAGAGTTTT
>JBKJJE010000119.1:0-4861 GCA_046598075.1 Stagnimonas sp. | reverse complement strand
CTCGCCAGCAATGGTTATGTCACCGGCCAGCAGATCAATGTCTCCGGCGGTTTTGGAATCTGACCAGGAAAACCCATGAGCCTGCAACAACTCGAAGACCTCGAACTGATCAAGCGTCTCAAGTACGCCTACTGCCGCTGCATCGATACCGCCAATATCGAGGAGCTGAAAACCCTGCTCACCGAGGACGCCAGCGTCAACTACCAGGGTGGCTCGTACACATTCCAGACCGAAGGTCGCGACAAGATCATCGAAGCCATCCGCTACGCCTTTCACGCCGATGCGATTGCCGTCCACAACGTCAACCACCCGGAGATCGACTTCGTGTCGGACAGCGAAGCAACCGGCATCTGGTACCTCAAGGACTGGTTCCTCGACCTGCATCACAAAATCATCACCGACGGCACTGCGCTCTACCGGGATCGCTATGTGAAGCAGAACGGCAGATGGCTGATCGCGCATGCCAGCTACACACGTCTCTACGAGATCGTCACGCCGGTCACCGAGACGCCAAATATCACTGCCCACTATCTGGCCCGGCATGGCCAGAAACTGCCGGCGCAGGCCTCGGCCGCCTTGCAGCGCAAATAGCGCCCCATGCGCGCGCTGCTACGGTCTGGCTGGCTGGCATTGCTGACGCTGACCGCGGCAGCGCAGGACAGCCCCCCCGATCCAGCTGACACCGCGCTGGCCACCGTTGCTGTGCAGACGCTGGCGGATGCGCCCCCTGCACCCGCAGCCGAGGAGCAAATAGTTGCTGCACCGGCGCAGCTCGACACCGTGGTGGTCACAGCCCAGAAGCGCGAGGCGTCGTTGCAGAAAACGCCGATCTCGCTCCTGGCTTTCGACAAGAAAAAGCTGGAGACGCTGGGCATCCAGGGGGTCGCTGATCTGGCCAGCAACGTGCCCGCACTGACGGTGGACCCGTTCCCCACCAACAATGCGCAGCTGCGCCTGTTCATCCGTGGCATCGGCATCATCGACGCCCAGGTCACCCAGGACCCTGCCGTCGGCGTCTACATCGACGGCGTCTACATCGCCCGCTCGGCCGGCCTCGCACTCGATATCGCCGACCTGTCGCGGGTCGAGGTGCTGCGCGGCCCGCAGGGCACCCTGTACGGGCGCAACTCCACAGGCGGCGCCGTCAACCTCATTACCAGGCGGCCGGTGTTCGGGGTGTTCTCCACCGCCGAAACCCTGGGCTATGGCAGTCGCAACAACCTGAGCGCCAAGGCCAGCGCCAACATTCCGCTGGGCGATGCCCTGGCCGTCAAGTTGTCGGCCATCGGCAACCGCCGCGACGGCTTTGTGGAAAACACCGGCGTCGGCCGCGAGTTTGGTGACCACCGGGATACCGGCCTGCGTCTGGATGGCCGCTGGCGGCCGCGCGACTGGGTCACCGCTGACTATTCCTACGACCACAGCAGGCTTGGCAACGTCAACCAGTTCTTTCAGGCGGTGATCCCCTCCAACACCACTCACGGGCAGGCCGATCTGTTCAAGGCCTATGCCCAGAGCCAGACCGTCTACTCCAGCCGGCGGCTCGACGCGCTGGCGTCCAGTGCGCCGTTCGAGGAGTCGACCACCCAGGTCGATGGCCATGCCGCCACGCTGTCTTTCGACCTCGGCGCTTATGACCTCAAGTACATCGGTGCCTATCGTCGGCTCGATGACTTCACCTACGCCGATCTCGGTGGCGGCAAAGGCTCGCCGGACTACCGCATCGATACCCAGGCCTACGCTGGTCCTTCCGCCATGATGGCCAACGGCGGGCCGACGCCGCTGCAGATTCCGCATGTGTTCCAGCGCCAGTGGTCGCACGAGCTGCAATTTGGCGGCCGGCTGTTCGACGACAGCGTAGAGTTCATTGCCGGCCTCTATTACTTCACCGAGAGCGGCGGCGAAGATGGCCGGCCCCTGCACCACATCCTCAACGCCGTGCTCGATCCCTCGGCATATCCCGGCCTGCCGGCTGCGGCTACCGGGTTGATCTCGGCAGCGGCCGGGCTCGGCAACGCCAGCCTGGTGTCCTATCGCAGCTACCTGTTCCAGATCGACAACCGCGCCGAGGCGGCCTACACGCAGGCCACCTGGTCGCCGATCTATTTCGACCGTCGTCTGCACCTCACCGCGGGCTTTCGCCGCTCGCAGGACCGGCGCACCGCAATCAAGGATTCGCTCGGCCTGAGCTATGTCGAGGTGGGGCCGGCGGCCGTCGAACTACCTGCCTCGCAGGGCAACGACGACTTCGTGGCCGTGCGCGCCTCCCGGCGATTCAGCGACAACTCGCCCTCGTTCAACATCCAGTACGACCTGACCGACGATGCAACCGTCTATGTCTCCTCCGCCAAGGCCTACAAGAGCGGCGGCTTCAATGTCCGTGACCCGCAGGTGTCAGGGGCGTCCGGGCCGGCTTCGGATGGCACCACCTACGGCTTCGGGTTCATCGAGGGCTTTCAGCCGGAGCGTGTGCATTCCTATGAAACCGGTCTGAAAAGCGAGTGGTTCGAGCGCCGCCTGCGGCTGAACACAGCGCTGTTCACCACCCGCTACCGCGACGAGCAGATTAACTTCCTGATTCCCGGCACGGTGTCAGACACCAAGACCCTCAATGCCGGCAGGGCGCGCATCAACGGCGTCGAGCTGGAGGCGACCTGGCTGGCGACCAGCGCGCTGATTCTCGCCGGCAACTATGCGTTTCTCGATGCCAAGACCCAGGAGGTGCGCGACATCAATGGCGACAACGTCGCCGATCGCTATCCCTTCGTATCGGCACCGCGCCAGTCGTTCAATGCTTCGGCGGACTGGACTTTTCTCCGCCGCAGCTGGGGCCGGCTGCGCGGCTACCTCAACTACAGCTATCTCGGCAGCCGCGCTGGCAGTGCCTCGCTGCGGGACTTTCGCGAGGGCGCACGCATTCCCGCCTACGGCGTGCTCAGTGGGCAGATCGGTGCGGCGTCGATCAAGCTCGGCGGCAAGAGCCTGCTCGACGTCACCCTCTGGGGCAAGAACCTGCTCGACGAGGAATACGTGGTGGTTGCCATCGACAACCTGCCGCATGCCGACCGCGCGGTGCTGTTCGGCGAGCCGCGCAGCGTCGGGGTGAACCTGATCTACCGCTACAAGTGAGCGATTGATCAGCGTGTGCGACGAACTGCTGCCATGCCAAAGCGAACATCGCTGTGGCTCAGTCAGCCGCTGCAAAATGCGCCATCTGGTCTGCATGCGCCTTGACGAACGAAGGGCGCGCGGTGGCGCGCGCGACATAGTCACTACAGGCCGGGTACCCCGCCAGTCCGTCGAAGCGATGGACAAGGCGCAGCACATCCGCCATGACGATGTCGGCGATGGAGAATCTTTCGGCCAGCCATTCGCGTCCTGCCAGCACCTTCTCCAGGTGCTGGAGCCGGGTCTTGAGGAACTCGTCCAGATGCTTTTGCCCCGGCGTCTCATCGGTATCGCCAGAGAACTTGAATATGGACCAGGGCAGGCTCGCCATCTCGACTGAATTGAGGGCCGCGAACAACCATTCGATCACCGCGTTGCGACGGCGCGCATCGACAGGCATCAGCCTGTCACTGCGCTCGCCCAAATGAAGCAGGATCGCGCCGCTTTCGAAGATCGAAATGTCTCCATCGGTCAGCCACGGCACCTGCCCGAACGGCTGGTTGGCGAAATGCTCCGCACCCCGGGTGCGAAACGGCACGCTGTTGACGCGATAGGGCAAACCGGCCTCTTCCAAGGCCCAGCGCACACGGATGTCGCGCACATAGCCTCGGGGCATCTCGGGAACCCAGTCGAAAGTGGTGAGAATCAGGTCGGTCATTAGTGTTTCCTCTCGTCAGCGCCCTCACCAGGGCTCATGCAAATGCTTCGATCATGAGACCTTCCCGCAGTTCAGACGCCTGAACTCAAACGGGCGCGGATAAGCCCTTCATCGCACCCGCAAAAAGCACGAGGAAGCCGCCAATCTCGACGACCACCTGGGCCAGTGAGGAAGAACCGGCCGCAGGAAACAAGGGCAAGTTTGAGTGCAGGTTCCATACAAACTCCCAATAACTATGCAGGCGATTTACACCCGAATCGCCCGCGTGATGAGGTATTCGCGGCCCCAGCGCACCTTGCCATCCGCGGCGCGGTAGCCGGCGAGAAACGCCAGCATTTCGCTGCGGAAGGCCTGCAGTGCCTCACCCTCGAGACCCGCTACGGCGCGGATGGTCGGCCCGTAGCGGGTCGAGAACAATTCCCAGATTGCTTCGGGCGAAGCACCGAACTGCGGACAGTCGCCGTGGGTGAAGGCAACATCGCGAAAATTGCTGCCGAGCAGCGCGCCTGCTTTTTCAGCATCGCCCCAGTTGAACGGACTCGCGACGCCAGGCGGCGGCGGAAAATGCTTGTTGGTGATGCGAAACCAGCTGCCGAGGCCGCCGTCCGGGGTCCAGGCGAGAAATACAACGCGCCCGCCGGGTCGGGTCACGCGCGCCAGTTCCGCTGCCACCCTCGGCTGGTCGGGCGCGAACATGTGGCCGCAGGTCGACAGCACCACATCGAAGCTCGCATCGGCAAACGGCAGTGCCTCGGCGTCGCCTTCGCGGAAATCAATATCGCTGTAGCCCGCATCCACCGCCTTGCTGCGCGCGACGGCCAGCAGTTCCGGTGTGAGGTCCGCGCCCGTAACCTTTGCACCGCGCTCGCGCGCGGCGATGGCGGTAATGCCGGTTCCAGTCGCAAGGTCCAGCACGCGTTCGCCGGGGCGGATTTTCGCTACGCGCAGCGTCTGGTCAGTTGAGATGGTCAGGCCGTCGGCGAGGCGGTCGTACTCACCCAGCGCCCAGGTGGCACGGTGCTTCTTCTTCAGCTC
>JBKJJE010000152.1:0-2545 GCA_046598075.1 Stagnimonas sp. | reverse complement strand
TGACCAAGGCCAAGCGCGGCACCAAGGTGTATTACATCACCGGCAACCACGACGAGTTCCTGCGCAAGTTCGTCGGCTTCAAGATCGACCTCGGCAACATCCGCTTCGCCAATGAACTGATCCATCACACGGCGGATGGCCGCCGCCTGCTGATCACCCACGGTGATGCTTTTGATGTCATCACCCGCTATCACGCCTGGATCGCGGTGACCGGCGATGCGCTCTACGAGAGCGCGATGCGTTTCAACCACTGGTTCAACAAGGGGCGCAGCCTGCTCGGCATGGGCTATTGGAGCCTCTCGGCGTTTGCCAAGCAGCATGTGAAGACGGCGGTGAATGTGGTGAGCACCTTCGAGGAATCGGTGGCGCACGAGTGCCGCCGCCGCAAGCTCGATGGCGTGGTCTGCGGTCACATCCACCATGCGGAAATCCGCGATATCGGCGGTGTCACCTACTTCAACTGCGGCGACTGGGTGGAGAGCTGCACGGCGCTTGCCGAGGACATCAACGGCAACATCAGCCTGATCCGCTGGGTGACGCTGGATCACCTGAATCAGAGCCCGAAAGTGACGCCGCTGAAGGCGATGCTGAATGCGCCTGCCGACAGTGACAGCCCGATGCAAGCAAAGAAAAAGAACGTTGCGATCAAGGCCCGGCGGACGTTGCGCGGCTGAACGCTCAGACCAGCAGATGGGCGACGGTGGTCACCAGGTCGCGCATCACGTCGGTGCATTTCTCATAGCGTTTGTCGGCCTGCAAGGGCTGGCGCAGCCAGATGCCGTCGTGCAGGCGGTCGCGCTGGTCGTTGTGGCCCCAGGTCAGCATCAGCAGTTGAGTGGGTTGACCGGCCACGCGCTCGATGCGGATGACCACTTCATTGCGGCGGTCGGAAATCTCGAAAAAGCGGACGCGCGGGTCGCTGCCCAGCCGGGCCTTGAGTGCTGTGCAGTACTCCATCGCCTTCTTCCACTCCTGCAGCATTTCCTCGCGCTTCTGCGCCTGCTGCTGTTCCTCGCTGCTGCGATAGGTGCGGATGGAACCCATCAAGCGGTCGAGTTCCTCCAGGTCCGGTGCATCGGGCGGCCGTTGCCGCGTTGCCGTTTGGGCGCTGAAAGCACCGGTGGCATTGGGATTCGGCATGGCTGGCAGTGCTGGCATGTCCGGCCCCGAGGGTCTCGCGGCCGCCATCGGTTCATCCATGAACTGCATGGCCAGCCGGCCGAACTGCACCGCATCGCCATGCCGCAGGGTCTGTGATTCCACCCGCTTGCCGTTGACCCAGGTGCCGTTGCCGGAATTGAGGTCGTGCACCGTCGACAGCCCAGTGCGGGTGATGATCACCGCATGGCGCGGGCTCACCGCTGCGTCGGGCAGGCGGATGTCGTTGTTGGCGTCGCGGCCCACGGCCACGCGCTCCTGTCGGATAGCAAACGCCATGGGCTCCTGCCCCTGCGGTTGCCATACGAACTTTGCCATGTCTAGTCCAGAAGTCTTGATCTGATTGAGGGCAGGGTGACGCAAGCCCGAAGGTCTGGCAAGGCGCGAAATGAAAGGCTTGGACGGCTGCCGTTTGCACTATCATCGCGGCCCTTTCGAGCCTCGCGAGCAGCCCGCCCCATGTGGTTCAAGAACATCCAGGCCTATCGTCTCGCTGCCGGCTGGGCCATGTCGCCCGGCACGCTCGAGGCCGCCCTCGCCAAGCAGCCGCTGATGCCCTGCACCGGTATGAGCCTGCTGACGCGCGGCTGGGTGCCTCCAGCCGGCGATGCGGGCCTGGTCGCTTCACAGGCCAAGCAACTGCTGGTCGCGCTAGGCGTGGAGCAGAAGCTGCTGCCGGCCAGTGTGGTGAAAGAAGAAGCCAAGCTGCGCGCCGTCGAGCTGGAAGCCCGACAAGGCTACAAGCCCGGCAAGAAGCAGCTGCGCGACTTGGCCGAGAGCATCACCGCCGAGCTGCTGCCGCGGGCTTTTGCCAAGCGCCGCGTCACCCGCGCCTGGATCGACCCGGTGGGCCGCTGGCTGGTGGTGGATGCGAGCTCGCCAGCGCGTGCCGAAGAGCTGCTGGAGCAGTTGCGCAACACCCTGGGAGAGCTGCCGGTGACACGGCTGGAAACCGAGCTGTCGCCACAGGGCGCGATGACTCAGTGGCTGACCGTTGGCGATGCGCCGGGGCAGTTCGCACTCGACAGCGAATGCGAGCTGAAAGGCACCGGTGAAGAAGCTGCCAGCGTCCGCTACCTGCGCCATGACCTCTCGGTGAAGGAAATCCGCGAGCACATCAGCGGCGGCAAGTTCGCGACCCGCGTCGGCTTGCTGTGGAAGGATCGCCTGAGCCTGCTGATGGTGGAGCCGTTCCAGATTCGCCGCGTCAAGTCGCTGGCGATGGAGCAGGGTGGCGATGAAGGCAGCGGGCTGTCTGCCGCCGATCAGTTCGAGGCCGATTTCACCCTGATGACCGGCGAGCTGTCGGCGCTGCTCACCGATCTGGTGGCCGCACTCGGCGGTGAGAAAGCCTGAAGACTTTCCCGGCGCTGCAAGGCAGACTGCG
>JBKJJE010000151.1:0-20914 GCA_046598075.1 Stagnimonas sp. | reverse complement strand
CGGCGCAAGGCGGCGGCCTGGGTGAGCCATGCCGCGATTTCATCCAGCCGCTGATAGGCCAGCAGCGAGAATGTGCCGCGTTTTTCGAGTGCGGCCTGAAACGCTGCAGCACTGCGTGGCAGCGTGTCGCCCAGCAGGGTCTCATCGACAGCCCGCTCGGCGAGTGCGCGACTCAGTGCATCCACCGTGTGTGGGGTGCCGCTCAGGCCCAGTGCCAGCTTGCTCCTGGCAGATTTGGCAAGCCCGCTGACACGGTCCGCGAGCTTCACCAGCAGCAGGGCGCGCACGCCGTTGCGGTGCGCGGTGTCGGCTGCCGTAGCGGACTCGAACAGGCGCAGTGCGATCTTCTCGCCCTCCCGTACCAGCGCCGGGATGGCGCGCGCGCCTCCGGCGACCGTGATGGCCTCGGGCAGATCGCCGAAGTCCCAGTCGAGCACGTTCTCGCGCACCCATTGCCGGGTCTCGCTGCCCCCGGCGGCAGCGGCATTGAAGGCGGTGCGCGCTGCGCCCGAGAGTTGCGCACGCAGGTCCGCGAGTGTCTCGGCTTCGCCGAGCAGCTTGCCCTGCGCGTCTTCGGCGACCAAGCGGGGCTTGAAGTGCGCGGGCAGTTTGTCCGGGGCGAAATCCTCAGGGCGCAGTTCGACGCCGGTCATGGCCCTGAAGCGCGCGCAGATTGCATCCAGCAGCGGGCCAGCGGGTACTGCGCTTTCGGCAATGGCGGTGGCGTATTCGCCAGCGGGCTGGCAGAGGCGCCGCAGGTGGTTGGGCAGGGTCTTGATCAGTGCCTCGATCTTGCCCACCAGCAGGCCCGGCACCAGCCAGTCGAACAGCTCGGCATCGAACGCGAACAGCTGGGCAAGCGGCAGGTGAAAACTCACGCCATCCTCATCCGCACCGGGGTCGTGTTGGTAGCTCAGGCGCACCGTGGTGCCTGCCAGCGTGAGCTGATCGGGGAAGCGGTTTTCGACATCGGCGTTGGCGCCGGGGCGCAGCACATCGGCTTCGCTCATCTGCAAAGGCGACGCGCCACGCGCTGTCCGATGCAGCCATTGCTTGAGGCCCGCCAACGTGCAGAGATCAGCCGGCAGGAGCGCATCGTAGAAGGCGAACAGCTGCGCATCGTCGGCGAGCAGATCGGGCCTGCGCAGGCGCGCCTCTTTTTCTCGCACCGTCTCGATCAACGCGAGATTCTTCTTGAGGAAGTCCGGCTTTCCGAGAATCTCGCCGCGCACCAGCCCTTCGCGGATGAAAATGTTGCGGGCGGCGATGGGGTCTTCGCTGCCGAAATGCCGCACCCGTTTCAGCAGCGGCATGCCGAACAGACTGAGGTGCTCGAGCGCCGTCACTTCGCCGCGCTGGCTGTCCCACTCAGGGTGTTGCAGCGCGCGCTTGATGAGGTGTGCACCCACCTCCACCAGCCATTCGGGTTCGATGGCGGCCACCGTGCGCGCGAACACCTGGCTGGTGTGGACGATGGCGGCGTGGATGACCCAGGGCGGGCCTTTCTTGGCGAGTGCGCTGCCCGGAAAGATCTTGAAGCGCCGTCCGCGCGGACCGCCGTAATCGGGTTTTTCCGGCGCCTTCACGCCGATGTGGTCGATCAGCCCGGTGAGCAGCGCCTTGTGGATCGGCGCGTACAGCTCGTCCAGTGTCAGCTGTTTATCCGCAGGCTTCGCGGCCTTGTCGTCAGCGAGGTAATCCACCACCTGCTTGTAGACCTGCGTCCATTCCTCCATGCGCAGATAGCTGACGTAATGCTCCTTGCACCACTTGCGCAGGGCTTTCTGGTTCATGCGGCCACTGACTTCCTGCCAGCGTCGCCAGAGCGCCAGCAGGGTCAGGAAGTCGGACTTCAGGTGCTTCCATTCCGCGTGCTTCTGCCGCGCCTGAGTCTGTGCTTCAAGCGGATTCTCGTGCGGGTCCTGCACCGATAGCGCGGCAGCGAGTGCGAACACCTCGCGCTCGTGCCGCTCGCCCTTGCCAGCCAGCGCGATGCGGGCGATGCGCGGGTCGAGCGGCAGGCGCGCCAGCTGGCTGCCGAAGGGTGTGAGCTTCCTGTCCTCGTCAAGCGCGCCGACCACCTGCAGCACCCGATAGCCCTCGCTGACGTGGCGCTGTTCCGGCGGCTGCACCCAGGGAAACTCATCGACATCGCCCAGCCCCAGTGAGGCCATCTGCAGGATCACGCCCGCCAGATTGCTGCGCAGGATTTCCGGATCGGTGAACGCTGCGCGCGCCGCGAAATCATCTTCTGCATACAGGCGCAGACAGATGCCGGGGCCGAGTCGCCCGCAGCGCCCGGCGCGTTGATTGGCGGCGGCTTGCGACACCGGCTCGATCTGCAGGCTCTGCACGCCGCTGCGCGGATTGAAGCGGCTCATGCGCGCAGTGCCGACATCCACCACGTAGCGAATGCCGGGTACCGTCACCGAAGTTTCGGCGACGTTGGTGGCGAGGACGATGCGCGGCGGGCCGCCGGTGGAGAACACTTTGTCCTGCTGCGCCGCTGGCAGGCGCGAATACAGTGGCAGCACCGCGGCACGTGGAAAGCGCCCGCTCAGCACCCGCGTGCAATCGTTGATCTCGCGCTCGCCGGGCAGAAACACCAGGATGTCGCCATCCGGTGCACGTGATCCCCAGAGCGTGTCGATGCCATTCGCCACCGCATCCTCGATATCGGTGTTTTCCTCGGGCGGCGCGTAGTAGTGGTCGACCGGATAGGTGCGCCCCGAGACGGTGTGGATCGGCGCGCCGTCGAAGTGCTTGGAGAGCCGCTCCGGGTCGAGCGTGGCGCTGGTGATGATGATCTTCAGATCAGGCCTGCGGGGTGCCAGGCGCTTCAGCCAGCCAAGCAGAAAATCGATGTTGAGACTGCGCTCGTGCGCCTCGTCGATGATGATGGTGTCGTAGGCCAGCAGCTCGCGGTCGTGGCTCAGCTCGGCGAGCAGGATGCCGTCGGTCATCAGCTTGATCAGCGTGCGCTCGCTCACGCGCTTGTCGAAGCGGGTCTCGAAACCGACCAGGTCGCCGAGCGTGGTGCCCAGCTCCTGGGCGATGCGGTTGGCGACGCTGCGCGCGGCGAGCCGGCGCGGCTGGGTATGCCCGATCAGCCCGCGCAAGCCCCGTCCGAGTTCCAGGCAGAGCTTGGGCAGCTGGGTGGTCTTGCCGCTGCCGGTTTCGCCGCAGATCACCACGATCTGGTGGGCGGTGATGGCTTCAGCCAACGTCTCGCGCGCTTGCGAGATCGGCAGTTCGGGTGGGAACGAGATAACCGCGGGCCTGAGCGCCGCGCGCGTGGCATGGCGCGCCTCGGCCTGCGCCAGATCGCGGGCAAAGCGCGCTGCATCGAGCGGTTTGCCGGTCGCGCCGGCGCGTTCCAGTTGTCGCCGCAGTCTCTCGGCGTCGGCAATGCCGATTCGAGCGGTGTCGAGGGGACTCGTAGCTGATGCTTTCTGCGTCAGAGTGTCTTCACCCGAACACCGCTCGGGCGGCCATCAACCGCAGCCTCAACCACCGCTCTGCACGATGTTGAGCGCAAACGTGATGTCCTGCGCGAGGTTGCGCGTCCAGTTCATGTACTTGCTGTGAATCGTTGGACTGCCGTCGTTGGCCTGGTAATCCATCTCCGTGCTGTCGAGATATTTCATGGTGATGGTCTGCTCGCTGTAGGCAATCGCCACTTTCAGCATGTGCTTGCGCACCAGCAGCTGGGCTTCGATCAATCCTGGCTCTTTGTCACTCATCAACCACTGCCGCTGCGGCCCGGCGGATTTGATGGCACGGGCCACCTGTTCGAGTTTCAGGCCCGTAGGAACGCTGATCGGTGGTGGCTCCACCAGTGTGGCGGCGATGCTGGACAGCGGCAGGATCAACAGGGCAATCAACAGGCGGAGTTTGCGCATGGCGGTTTCCAGTCAGGGGTCAGGGGTCAGGGGTCAGGGGGTGCGACGGAAAATCAGCGAGGTGTTGATGCCGCCGAAAGCGAAATTGTTGTTCATCACCGTATCGCACTGCAAAGCGCGGCCTTGCCCGGCAATGTAGTCAAGCGCGCCGCAGCGGGGGTCGACGTTGTGCAGATTCAGCGTTGGCGCAAACCAGTCGGCGCGCATCATCGCAATCGACAGCCAGCTCTCCAGCGCGCCGCAGGCGCCCAGCGTGTGGCCGAAATGGCCCTTGAGCGAGCTGACCGGCATGCGGCTGCCGAACAGCCGGTGGGTGGCCTGGCTCTCGGCGATGTCGCCGTGTTCGGTGGCGGTGCCGTGGGCGTTGACGTAGCCGATGGCATCAGACGACAGGCCCGCATCGTCGAGTGCCAGCCGCATCGCCACTTCCATGGTGCGGGTATTGGGATGGGTGGCGTGGTCGCCGTCGGAGTTGCTGCCGAAGCCCAGCACCTCGGCGTGGATGGTGGCGCCGCGTGCCAGCGCGTGCTCGCGTTCTTCCAGAATCAGGGTGGTCGCACCCTCGCCCAGTACCAGCCCGTCGCGCGCCGCGTCGAAGGGCGCCGGAGTGGTGCTGGGCGCGTCGTTTCTGGTGGAGGTGGCGAACAGGGTGTCGAACACCGCCGCCTGGGTTGGGCTGAGCTCTTCCGCCCCGCCTGCGACCATCAGCTTCTGCCTGCCGAACTTGATCGCCTCGTAGGCGTAGCCGACTCCCTGGCTGCCGCTGGTGCAGGCCGAGGTAGTGGGATAGACGCGGCCCTTGATGCCGAAGCGGATGCCGATGTTCACCGCCGCGGTGTGGCTCATCATCCGCAGATAGGTAGTGGCGTTGAGATTGCCGCGGCCGCCGATGAACAGCATCGAGGCAAAGTCTTTCAGCGCGTCGATGCTGCCGGAGCAGGAGCCGTAGGCGATGCCCATGCGGCCGTCCTGGATGATGGGATCGTCGAGCAGTCCGGCATCGGCGAGCGCGGCTTCGGTGGCACAGCTGGCGAGCAGCGCGACGCGCCCCATGCTGCGGGTCACCTTGCGGTTGTAGTGCGCCGGCGGCGCGAAGTTTTCGACCGGCCCGCCGAGCTTGGTGTTGAGTTCGGCAAACTGCTGCCAGTCGGCCATGCGACGGATGCCGGACACCCCCGCGCGCAGATTGGCGGCAATGGTCGGCCAGTCATTGCCGAGCGCGCTGATGCCGGACATGCCGGTGACGACCACGCGCCTCACAGCATTCCTCCATTCACCGAAATCACCTGCCGGGTGATGTAGGCAGCCGCAGGCGAGAGCAGATAGCTGACCAGGCTGGCGACTTCGTCCGGCGTGCCGACCCGGCCGGCGGGGATCATCTTCAGCGCCTCTTCGAGCGGGGCATCGGCAATCATCTCGGTTGCGATCAGGCCGGGTGCCACGCAATTGACGGTGATGGCGCGGCTGGCGAGTTCGATGGCAAGCGCCTTGCTGGCGCCGATGATGCCGGCCTTCGCCGCCGAGTAATTGACCTGGCCGCGATTGCCGGCGAGGCCCGACACCGAGGCGAGCGTGACGATGCGGCCCGGCTTGCGCCGCCGGATCATCGGCATGGCGAGCGGTTTCAGCACGTTGTAGAAACCGTCGAGATTGGTGCCAAGCACCAGATCCCAGTCGGCATCGCTGAGCGCGGGAAAGGCGCCATCGCGGGCGATGCCGGCGTTGAGCACCACGCCGTACGGTGCGCCATGCGCGGCAACCTCGGCATCGAGTGCGGCGAGCGCGGCGGCGCGGTCGCCGATGTCGAAGGCCAGCGCGTGGGCGGCGCTGCCGAGCGCCACCGCGGCGGCGAGGGTTTCTGCCAACGCGGCTGATTCGGTGCGGCCATGCAGGGTCAGCGCATAGCCCTCGCCGGCCAGTGTCAGCGCGATGGCGCGGCCAATGCCGCGCGAGGCGCCGGTCACCAGCACCCGCAGTCCGGCGCGGTCAGGCGTCATCGAGAAAATCCCGGATGTCGCGCGGCCGGAACGCCTTCACCTCGGCGCTGGCCAGCAGGGTACCGGCGGCATCGCTGATGGTGCAGTCGAATACCCACAGCGTGTCGTCGCCGCCCAGCACCCGGTTGGCGGTGACCGTCAGCACCGCGCCGTCGGCGAAGCGCGGCACGGCGGCGTGATAGCGGCGGGTGCCGATCAAGAGGCCGATCTTCGGCGCCACGCCGGCGCTGTGCAGTTCCAGCCCCGAAAACACCGAGATCGCCTGCGCCATGTACTCGAGGCCGAGGTAGGCGGGTACGCCGCCATCACCATCGCCGAACGGCGGCGCATCGCGCACCGTCAGTGACACCCGCACGTGGTCGGTGCCGTAGTCGAGCAGGGTATCTACCAGCCGCAGCGCGGCGCGATGCGGCAGCAGCGCATCGACCGGCGTCGGAGTGGGCGTTTTGTCGGTGGTCATCGATCAGCGCGGGGTGACGGGAGTGCTCTCGCTGCGAATCCCCAGCGCATAGCCATCGCGCAGGTTCACCAGCCAGAGTCGCCCGTTCCATGGGCTTGAGCCGGCATAGTGTACTTCTGCCACCACGCGCTCATCGAGCCAGAGCCGGCGGGTGTCGGGTTCTGGCTCGGTCACCCGCCAGCCGGTGCCGAGATAGGCCGCCTGCAATGCCGCCAGCGGCCAGTAGGCGAGCTGCACATCGGCAAGCACGCGGCGGGGATCCAGCTGCAGGGGCACCGCCGCGCCACGCTCGGCAGTGACGCTGCCATCCGCCGCCACCCCCAGCGTGAACACCCGCAGGCCCAGCGGATTGACGCAGACGGTGTTCCAGCCGCCCTCCGTCACCGACAGCCCGCAGGCGAGTGTGGCCTCGCGCTCGCCAAACACCGCCGACAGCGTCTGGCTGATCTGCCCCGGCACCGGCGGCAGGCCGCGCGCCAGCGGCGGCAGCGCCTGCGTCGCCGGCGGCGTTGCCGGCAGCTGCGCACAGGCGGCGAGCAGCAGCGCCAGCGCCGCCGCGCCGGCAGCACGCAGGGCGGCGGCCGGCCCATGGCAGCCCGGTGCTGGCAGTTGTGACATGTGTCCCCTGGAGTCCGCTGGTTATGGTGGTGATGCTACCGCCGACCGGGGCTGGTCTGCACTGCGCCAGCACAGCAGCGCCGCCATGGTCAGCCCGGCAAACGCCGCGCCCGCGGCGAAGGTGGCGCTGGCACCCTGCACCGACCACAGCCAGCCGGCCAGCGCGCTGGCCGGCAGCAGCAGCAGGCCGCGCACCAGATTCATCAGGCCGAAGGCGGTGCCGCGCAGTTCGGCAGGGGCGTGCTCGGCGATCAGAGTGGCGAACAGACCCTCGGTCAGCCCCATGTGCAGGCCCCACAGCGCGACGCCCAGCGCCACCACTGGCAGCCCCGCACCGAAGGCGAGCAGCAGGTCGGCCGCGATCAGCACCAGGCAGCCGACCACCAGAATCGACTTTTTCGGGATTCGATCCGCCAGCAGGCCGGCCGGGTAGGCGCTGAGCATGTAGGCGATGTTCATCAGCACCAGCGCGGCGGGAATCCAAGCCGGCGGCAGGCTGGTCTGCTGCGCACGCAGCAGCAGGAAAGCCTCCGAGAACCGTGCCAGCGTGAACAGCCCGACGATGCCCAGCAGCCACCAGAACGCTGGCGAAAAGCGGCTGGCCTTGAAGCCGGCAAAGGGCGAGGGCCTGGCCGCCGCGGGCCGATGCGCCTCCGGCTCGTGCACGGCGAGCGCCAGAATCACGACGGCCACCAGCGCGGGGATCACCGCCACCCACATCACCGCATGAAAATCGCCCGGCCACAGCAGCAGCAGGCCGATGGCGAGCAGCGGCCCGAGAAAGGCGCCGACGGTATCCAGCGACTGGCGCAGCCCGTACGCCGCACCGCGCTGCTCGGGTGCGGTGAGGTCGGCCACCAAGGCATCGCGCGGCGCACCCCGGATGCCCTTGCCAATGCGATCGGCAAAGCGCGCCACCATCACCAGGGCGACGGTGTCGGCGAGCGGGAACAGCGGCTTGGTGACCGCCGCCATGCCGTAGCCGAGCAGCGCCAGCGGCTTGCGGCGCCCCCACCAGTCCGACAGCCCGCCGGAAAACAGCTTGACCAGACTGGCGGTGGATTCGGCCACCCCCTCGATCAGGCCGAGCGTCAGCGCGCTGGCGCCCATTACGCTGACCAGAAACACCGGCAGCACGCTGTGGATCATCTCCGAGGAGATATCCATGAACAGGCTGACGAAACCCAGCGCCCATACCCCCGGTGGAAGGCGGGGGCGGGAGGGCGAGTTGGATGGAGTCATGAGGCGGCGACAGGCGCTGGCATGGTTGCCGATATTGACCCAGCCGCGAGTGGTGTGGCGTGCGGGCAACGAGGAGCCGGGCTGGGTCGCGGGGTCTTGAGGGCGTATTTGTGCCAGTGGAAGTCGATCAAATCAGTTCTTGAACGGATTGAGCCGATTCCCAAGCTGATACTGAAGCGCTAGCGGCAACGGTCTGACGCTGCCGGCTATGAGTTTGTTGACGGTGCCGGGCACACAGATCGCCTTGCCCTTCATCACGGCACTCCAGGCTTCCCTTACCACCTGCTCAGACTCCTGCCAGAGAACTGCAGGCAGCTTGTCCGCCGCGCTGCGAGCGCCCATCGCATCGTGAAACTCACTGCGTGTGAATCCCGGACAGAGCGCGGTAACGTGAATGCCTTGCGGCTTCAGCTCCATATCCAGCGACTGCGAGATGTTGAGGACGTAGCTCTTGATGCCGGTGTAAAGCAGGCTCGCTCCCGGCGGCGACATGGCGGCAATGGAGGACACATTCACGATACGTCCCCAACCCCGCGCCAGCATGCCGGGAATCACCAAATGGCAAAGCTCCGTCACAGCCGTCACCATCAATTGAATCTCGCCAGACAGACTCGACCAAGGCGTCTTCGCAAAGGCGGTGCGGCCGGACAATCCGGCGTTGTTGATCAGGACATCGATGTTTAGGTTCTTGACCCTCGCGTGTTCGACGATTGCGGTTGGCGCGGCCGGATCAGTGAGATCCGCAGCAAACACTTCACAGTGCACACCGTACTGCTCCGTGAGGTCGGCGGCCAGCTTTTTGAGGCGCTCGGCGCGTCGAGCAACCAGCAGCAGGTCATAACCTTCCTTGGCCAAATGCCGGGCAAAGGCAGCGCCGATCCCGGCTGAGGCGCCGGTCACAAGTGCAGTGCGATTGTTCGATAGAGCAGGCTGCGATTGCGCGGTTGTTTTCGTCTTCATCCTGGGTCCTCGCTTCAGACTGTCGTGGGCGGCACATGCCGCCTGAGGAAGGCGAGCTGATCAGCGATGACCCGCTCGAACGGTTGTCCGAGATAAATCTCGAAGTGGCCTTCCGGATACAACTTGACCTCGCCCCTCGGCGCCTTCGCGGCATGCTTCAGCGTTTGCTTCGGTGGCGCGACACTGTCGTTCTCGCAGACGCAGAACAGGATTGGGCAGCGAACGTCCTTCGCACGCAATCCCGGCCGGTGCAATGGAATCTGCAGGGCAATTCGGGCGGGAACCCGATCGTGCTCGTGAACGTCCTTTACGTCAGACGCCGCGAGCAGTGCATTGAAACCCGGCATTGCATCCTGCGCCGTCATCAGCGCCACCTCGTACGGCTCGCCAGCGACCTTCACCCGCACTGGCTCGCGGCCAAGCCGCTTGGCGAGGAGATCGCGCGCTGCCAAGACGGCCAGCTTGGCGCTGTTCACCAGCGACATCGCAGCGGAAGAAGCGATGCCGTCGGTGAACGGGCACTGTGAGACCGCGGCAGCGATCCGAGGATCGTCGGCCGCCGTGATGAGCGAATGACCGCCCCCGAACGAAGTGCCCCAGGCAATCACTCGCTCCGGGTCTACGTTCGGCAGTGACCGCGCATAGTTCACTGCGGCTCGCCAATCCGCCAGCTGGCTGGGGATGTCCAGCAGTTCGCGCGGCATGCCTGTGCTCCCACCGAAGTAGCGGTAGTCGAAAACGAGACACAGGTAGCCCGCATCGCAGAACCGTTCGGCAAACGCCGCGAGGCGAAGCGCCTTGATGGCGCCCAGGCCATGAGCCATGACGACGACAGGCACGCGCTGGCCAAGCTTCAGACCGCGAGGCCTATAGAGCCAAGCTTCGCAGTGGTCCGCCCCCGATGGGAAGAGCACGGTTTCGGGCACTGGATACAGGGCTTGTGACTTCGGCGGGGCAGTCATTTGAATGATCACTTGAATGGCGTTCAAGACAAAGTCTATCGCGCTTCTTAAATGTCAGTCAAGATTAGACATGCCAAGTAACAAGCGAGCCGAGCCCGAGGCTGAAAAGCGGGCACAGCTGGTCGCCGCTGCGCGTGAGCTGTTTGTGCGAGACGGATACGAGTCGACTCCAATGGGTCGAATCGCCCAAGCCGCTGGCGTGACGCCCAACACGATCTACTGGTATTTCGAGGACAAGGATGAGCTACTGCTCGTGGTCATCAACGAGCTGTTTCAGGAGAATCTCGCCGAGTTCATGGGTGTGGCTGGACGGCCGCTAGCCGAACAGCTTTTCTGGCTGGTTCAGAAGCTCAAAGGGTTCAATCGATTGATCTCGACGGTTCACGCTCGGGTCGGCGAATCGAAGGAACTGGACCAGTGGCACAGCCAATTCCACTTCACCGTGGAGCAGCTTTTCGGGATGCAGCTGCCACGAGGAATGGCAAAGCAATCCATCGCAGCCGAAGTGAGGATCGCGGCCTTCACCATCGAAGGGCTGGTGACTCACGCCGTTGATGAAAGCGCGGTTCGCTTTACCTGTGAGGCATTGGCGTCGCATTGGACTAAGGCATAGCCCGCAAACTCTTGCACTGTGAAAGTCAGAAGTTCTGATCGGCGCCACCGGCGGCTTTGGGCTGGCCAGCGACTTCGAGTCACTGACCAGCCGGCGCGATCAGACCTCGGTCTGCTCTGCCATCTCCAACGCATCGTCGACTTCGATACCAAGGTATCGGACAGTGCTTTCTAGCTGGGTATGGCCAAGCAACAACTGTACTGCTCGCAGATTCTTGGTCCGCTTGTAGATCAGGGTTGGCTTGGTGCGACGCATGGTGTGTGTCCCATATGCGTGCAGGTCCAGACCGATCTGGCTCACCCACCCATCGACGATGCGAGCGTATTGACGGGTCGACAGATGCGGAGACTCGTTTATGCGGCTTGGAAAGAGGAAATCACCGGCGCGAAGATGCGCACAAGTGATCCATGCACTCGTGGTATCCGTGGTCTGATCGGCGATCTCGAATTGCACAGGGCGTTGCGTCTTCTGCTGCATGACGATGGCGCGCGATGCCACACGCTCGCCGTGGCAGACATCGTTGACTCGCAGCTTCACCAGATCGCAGACGCGTAGCTTGCTATCGATGGCGAGATTGAACAGGGCCAAGTCTCGAGTTGGTTCTGCCAGCTGTAGTCGCACCCGAATTGCCCAGATGTCTCTGAGTCGAAGGGGAGCTTTTTGACCGACTAGCTTTCCTTTGTCCAAGGGGTGTTCGCTGAGGTTTTGATTGCACTTTCCATGACCATCTTCGGTCGCTTCGGGAAGTGCACTCAGTTCCTCAATTAGGCAGCAGGCGAGTGGGTGCCAGAAGCAGTCTCTCAAAACTGCGGAGTCTTAGATCCGATGCAGCATCTCGATGACCTGCGGTGAAGCCGCGTAGCAAGCTTCGAGAAGAAACATTGCTCGCGGCATCAAATCCATCAGGCGATCGCCTTTGCCCTTGCGGATGTAGGAACACACCATCTCTTCAAGCGCAGCAACTAGAGCCAGAAAGATCTCCTCTGGAATGTCTGCCAATTCAGGCGATGACAGTCTCCTGAGGGCATACAGTTTTTGCAGCATTTTCGAGAACTGCTCGTGACCCCAATCGCGCTTCGCCCAAGCGCGAGGGCCTGCGCTGTGTATTTCAACCAGAAAGGCTTTCGCCACAGCCGGATTCTTGTGGTTGTATTGCAGGTAGGCATGCAAGGCGTCGGCTGATCGCTGCTTCGGACTGCTAGCAAGGTCTTGGCCTCCGATCACTGCCGCAACCAATTCTTGATGAGCTGCCATGTAGGCCGAAAGAAAACACTCCTCGCGGTCGCGGAACATTTGGTAAAACGTCGTCCGCGAGAGGTGAGCAGCAGTGCAGATGTCAGTGATAGTGACGGCCGAATAGCCCTTCTTCGCTGCGCAGTGGACCATGGCGGAATGAGCGCGGCCCAGCTGTGAGTTCACGACCTCGTCACTGCTCAATTTGTGCGTGCCTCGGGGCAGCACACGAACTTCACTGAGATGCAATGAGGAGTGCTTTGCCAGAGCGGCACGTTCCAGCCTGGAACCATGGACGACAGCAGGTTTGCCCATGGCGCTGCGGGGCCGCGCAATTGACTCTATTCCACTCGATTTCTTCATATCGCAATTCTGCTTGTTGACATCACCGGGTTGGTTAAATACGGTGTCGTATATAACTATGCCTGAGTTGGAAGTGTTTCGAACTCAAGCCGAATTGTTCAGTGCTTCGGAGACCCTTATGAAAATTACACATGCCTGTGCTGAGCTGCGGCCCAATATGGTGGCGCGTCGCTTTTGTGGCAGCGCGCTAGTGGCCGCGTACGCAGCGGTTGCCATGACTGCCTGCGGTGACTCGAGTTCGCTTGGGGGTGGAATTGGGGGCGTTGGAAACGGCCCGCCAGGTAGCGAGGGCAGCCTCACACCAAGTTTTGATCACATCAAAAGTGCCACCGTAAGTCCCCCGATCGGAACCGCAGGTTTGAAACTGCAACATCCGGTGATCGGCGTGGGTTTTGACCTCGCGCCATTCGGCTTCGTCGAGGAAGAATTTTTCGTGACTGGCACAGCGACCACCTTAGATGGTACGTCACCGATGCCCTACACCACACGCATCATCGTGCGCCGCCCGAAGTCCGCTGAGGCATTCAACGGAACCGTTCTCCAAGAGTGGTTCAACGTCTCTCTGCAGCACGATGTGGATGTGGATTGGATCAGCCATGTCAATGAACTTCTTCACGGAGGCTACGCATACGTCGGGGTCTCGGCGCAGCCGCCGCCGCAACCCCTCACGACATTTGACCCCGTCAGATACAGTGCCATGAACCATCCTGGTGATGACTATGCAGAAGATATCTTCACTCAAGTTGCCAAGACGCTGAAGGTTACGGGCACAGTCAATCCACTGGGTCCGTTGAATGCCAAACGCGTGATCGCGACGGGCATGTCGCAATCTGCCGATCGCCTTCACAATTACATCAAAATCCCTGATCTTGCGGCCCGGATTTTCGACGGCTTCTTGATCGACCGTGGTGTGGCCGAAACTGGCACGATTCCGTTTGAAGCCAACGCACGAGTGCCCACGATTTTTACGCTCGGCGAGTTCGAGTCCGCATCCGACCAGATGAACCACAACGACAAAGTCCGTGTGTGGCAGATCGCGGGAGCCTCACACGTCGAGAACTGGCTCGACTCGTACGATGTACACAACCAGGTGCGTGACGAATCCGGAATGGATTCCGGTCCCTGGGATCCAATCTACAACGGCCGCTGGGGTGAGGATGGAGACGGAATGGGCACTTGCGGGCTGTTGCAGGATGCTGGGGGCGCCAACATGTTTCCGCGCCGTTACGTGCATGACCTCGCACTACATCTCATGAACGAATGGATTCAGGGCGGTGCAGCGGCCCCAGAGATTCCTTTCCTGCAATTCCATCCAGGAATGAATGTGGGTGTCGTCATCGACATGTCGCCCGATCTGGTGACGCGAGACGCGAATGGCAATGCCTTGGGTGGCTTTCGATTGCCGCAAATCGATGTGCCGGTAGCCAGCTACCAAGGGGAAAACTGTGCGGGCACTGGCCTCACGGGTTCGACGATGTCCTTTCCGGACGCCCAGCTTTTCCAGCTTTATCCAACGTTCGCGGACTACCGGGAGAAAATGCGTGCTTCCTCGGCGGATCTGATGAGGCGTGGACTATTGATGCCTTACGACTGCGTAGATATTGCCGAACGTGTGCAGAGAGTAAAAACCCGGTGGCCCACAAATCAGCAGGGTGATGCTGGCACTAGCGCATTCAAATGCACCTAGCGGAACCGCTCAATACAGTTTGACCGTCAATATCTACTGCCGACCTGCGTCGCAGTTGCCTTCGGCGTCGAGGTTTCGATGCAGGCCTGGCTCATTCCTTTCTAAAGGGCTTCCGTGCCAGAAGCGGACCAAGGTACTGGCCGCTCTCAGTCCTATTTCTGAGGTGTGGATAGCGCATCGAGCACGGCCCGCACGCGCGGTGGCAAGAGCCGCTTCGAGGGATAGACGGCGCTGATAGGCATCGGTGGCGGGCGCATCGTCGGCAGCAACTCGACCAGCTCTCCGCGCGTCAGGGCCTCCTCTGCTATGTAGTCGGGGACCTGTATCAGTCCCATGCCGTGGATGGCGGCCTGCACCATCGCCTCGCCATCACCGATGCGCACCCGGCTTTGCACCGGGAGGGTGACCAGCTCTCCACGCCGGGAGAATTGCCAGGGCCGGTCACGTCCGGTACCGGGCATGCGGAACGCTACGACCGGGTGCGACTCCAGTTCGGCAAGGGTTCTCGGTCGCCCATGACGATCTAGATAGGCTGGACTCGCGCACAGCTTGAGGGTTTGCGTTGCGAACGGACGGGCCACCAGCGTCGAGTCCTGAAGCTCGCCAATACGAATGGCGAGGTCGACACCTTCCTTGACGATATCGATCTGCGTATCAGACAGGCGCAGGTCGAACTCGAGCGCCGGATGCAGCTCGGCGAGTCGCGCGAGCACCGGCACCACGACGCGTCGCCCGAACGTGACCGGCATGTCGATACGCAGTGGGCCGCTGATCAGATTGCGCGTACCGGCCGCCGCCGCCCGCAGGTCTTCGACTTCGGCTAGCACCCGCTGGCAGCGTTCGTACAGGCGCTCGCCATCGGGGGTCAGGCTGACCTGACGAGTCGTGCGGTGAAACAGTTTGACGCCCAACGATTGCTCCAGCCGCAACACGGACTTGGCGAGCGTCGAGGGCGCGCAACCCAGGCTCTGTGCAGCACGCGCGAAGCTGCGGTGCTTCGCCGTTTCTGCAAAACCCAGGAACTGCTGAAGACTGCTCATGCGAAATCTGTTGAGGAATTTTTATCTTCAATGTTATGGCATTAAAAATGCTTCTGTCTCATCGCTTCGTTTGCCACACTGTCGTCGCCGGTTGCAACTTTGTCCGTACTCCATCAGCCGGAAAGTCCGTCCACAGCGCAGCCACTCGGTGTTTCAGGAGGTTCCAGATATGTCCGTCTTTCGCAACGATCAGAATCAAATCCACAGCCTGCACGGCAATCATGTCGCCGGGGTAGCCACGCCCACGACCGGAGCGCAACAGGTCGAGATGTGGCGCGGCCGCATGGACGCCAACTCCGCGACACCGCCGCACAGCCACGATACGGAGGAAGTCGTCCTGTTCCTCAAGGGCAGCGGCCGTGCGACCGTGGGCGATCATGAACTGCGTTACCAGGCCGGCGACACGCTGATTCTGCCGGCGGGGCAGGTGCACCAGATTTTTGCAGAGACCGAAAACGAGTTCATCTCGGCGATGCCGATCGGCGGCACGGTGAAGCTTCCTGATGACGTGGTGATCGACCTTCCTTGGCGCCGATAGGGCCTCATTCCTCAAAGAGTCTGAGGACTGAGTGCTGAGGGCTATCGCCCTCGTCCAAGAGAAAGCGCTTGGCCGGCTTTGACAGTCAGCACGTCAGCGACCTGGGTCATTCGATGACTGTTTTGGAGCGGCGCGACTGAAGTTCCGAAGGTCGCCATAGGGCTGGATAGAGGCAATCACCCGCACGCCACAACACCCAGTGCCCGCTGCAGCAACAGCAGCCGCAGATCAAATTCGATCTGGTGATATCCCGGCAGCAGGTGCTCGCACAGCTGGTAGAAGGCCTTGTTGTGCTCGCGCTCGCGCAGGTGCGCCAGCTCGTGGACCACCACCATTTCGAGAAACTCCGGCGCGGTGCTCTTGAACAGGCTGGCGATGCGGATCTCGGCCTTGGCCTTCAGGCGGCTGCCCTGCACTCGGGAGATGGCGGTGTGCAGGCCGAGCACGTTCTGCATCACATCCATCTTGTTCTGCCAGATCACCTTGTGCAGCGGCGGTGAGCTGCGCAGCTGCGCCTGCTTGCGTTCAAGCACGTAGTCGTGCAGCGCGGCGTCGGTCTGCACTGCATGCGTGGCGGGGTATTTGCGGCTGAGATGCCCGGCCAGCTTTCCTTCGACCACCAGCCGCTGCACCTCGGCCTGCACCGTGGCTGGATAGCCGCCGAGAAAACGCCGGATCTGCAGTTCGTGGGCAGGCGCGCTCGCGGTCACTGCGATCAGTTCGCCTTGCCGGCAACCACGCTGACGCGAAAGCCCCCACAGGCGACGAGCTGCCCGGCGCGGATCTTGGCGGTCTTGCGGCTCTCCGGCTCGCCATCGACGGTCACCAGACCTTGTGCCACCAGGGCCTTACCTGCACCGCCGCTGTCGCAGACGCCGGCCAGTTTCAGCAACTGGTTCACTTCGATGTAGTCGTCGCTGAGGGCAAACTGGATGGTGGGCATGGCCGGCGGCGAAGTGGTTGTGTTCAGAGCTTATCGCGCCAGGCCATCGCATCGCCTGCGCTACCGCCGCGGCCGACAGTGGCACGCCACCCGGCAGCCGACGACAATCGCCCATCACCATTCTGGAAGACGGCGCGCCCATGAGCGATGTACTGATTATCGGTGCCGGCCCTGCCGGCTCCACTGCCGCCGCCTTTCTGGTGCAGCAGGGCTATCGCGTGCTGGTGCTGGAGAAGCAGCTGTTCCCGCGGTTTTCGGTGGGCGAGAGCCTGCTGGCGCAGAGCCTGGAACTGATCACCGAGGCGGGCATGCTGGCCGCGGTGCAGACCGCCGGATTCCAGTACAAGAACGGCGCTGCGTTTGCCCATCGGGGCCGCCATGTTGCCTACAACTTTGCGGACAAGAGCGCGCCGGGTGTCGGCTACACCTACCAGGTGCCGCGTGGCGAGTTCGACCATCTGCTGATCCGCGAAGCCGAGCGCATGGGCGCCGAAGTGCAGTTTGAAGTGGAGATCATCGCCGCCGATTTTTCCGGCGAGACGCCCTGCCTCACCGCGCGCAACAAGGACGGCCGTGAAGAAACCCACCGGCCGCGCTTCGTGCTCGACGCCAGCGGCTTTGGCCGCACGCTGCCAAAGCTGCTGAACCTTGAGTACCCGTCTGACTTTCCGGCGCGCGCGGCGCTGTTCACGCAGGTCTACGACGGCATTCCCTCGGGCGCCTTCGACCGCCAGAAAATTCTGATCACCACGCATCCCGAGCGCCGCGACGTCTGGTACTGGCTGATTCCGTTCGCCAACGGCAAGGCCTCGATCGGGGTGGTGGCGGACGACGGCTTTCTGCAGCAGGTGCCGGGCACGCCCGAGCAGCGCCTGTGGGCGCTGCACCGACAGGTGCCGGAACTGGCCAGCCTGCTCGCCAACGCCACCCCGGCGCTGGCGGTAGGCGAACTGCGCGGCTATGCCGCCAATGTCCGCCAGATGTGGGGCAAGGGCTTTGCGCTGTTGGGCAATGCGGCTGAGTTTCTCGACCCGGTGTTTTCCTCCGGCGTCACCATCGCCATGAAGTCGGCGCGGCTCGCCACCACGGCGCTGGATCGGCAGTTTCGCGGTGAACTGGTGGACTGGGATGCCGAGTTTGCCGAGCCGCTGAAATTGGGGGTGGAAACCTTTCGCGGCTTTGTCGAAGGCTGGTACGACGGCAGCGTGCAGGACATCATCTACGCCGAAACACCAGACCCGAAAATCCGCCGCTATATCTGCTCGATTCTGGCCGGCTACGCCTGGGACAAAAACAATCCCTACACAGGCAAAGCCAGGCAGCGGCTGCACACGCTGGCGCAGTTCTGTCGCAGCGCGTAAACCACCAGCCGCTCAGCTGAGCGGCTCGCAGGCCATCAGGGTGTTGCCGACGCCCAGCCCTTCCCACTGCTGTACCACCTCAAGCCCGGCCTGCGTCAGCAGTTCGGTGAACAAGGTGGCGCGGTACATCTGCGAATTGCCGTTGGCCAGCGCCGTGAAATAGAGCGAGGTCATCTGCAGCGACAGCGCAGCGGAGCCGAACCGCTGGCGGTCCCAGAACGGTTCCATCACCCAGATGCGGCCGCCGACTGCCAGTGCGGCGCGGCAGCGGCTGAGGATGGAGACGATCTGGGCTTCGGCAAAACAGTCCAGGCACTGGCTCAGCCAGATCGCATCCCAGCCACCCGGCAGCGCTGCGCGGTCGTCGAGCAGGTCGGTTTCGATAAACCGCACCCGCTCACCCAGCCCCGCCTCGATGAGCATGGCCTCTGCCATCGCCAGCTGGCCGGGCAGGTCGGCAATCGCCATTTCAACCTTGGCGTCATGCCGCAGGGCAGAGAGCGCCCATTTGCCGGTGTTGCCGCCGATGTCGAGCAGGCGCCTGGGCGGCGTGGCGAACACTTTCGGCAACGCCGCGGCGAAAGCGGCATCGGAATAATGGTGGTCGAAGGCGAACCAGGAACGGCGCACGCCCTGCGGCAGTTCGGCCAGCGCGCGGTAGATGGTGGGCCAGTCGCCGAAAGTTTTCAGGCCGGCGGGTCGGCCTTCGCGCAGGGCGGTGTCGAGGTGGAACAGGCCCTGGTAATTGACGTCGTGGCTGAAGTCGGCGTTGGCGCGGGTCATCGCGTCGTGCAGCCAGAACCAGCCGGTCTTGCCCAGCCGGTAGCGCTGCTCGCGTTCCAGCACCAGGCCCAGCCCCAGGCCGGCTTCCAGCAGTACCCGCACGGCGTAGCGGCTGAGCTGGGTGTCGGCCTCCAGCTCCTCGGCGCTGCGGCCTGCGTCGCGGGCGACATCCAGTGCGGCGAGCAGGCCCAGCTCGCGCAGGCAGCGCGCCGCCTGGAAGATGAAGGGCGCGAAGGCAATCCACTGCGCCGCCTCTTTCGCCTCAAAGGCGCTGCGCGGTTCGCGGCTGTAGTCGATGCCGGTGGCGCTGGCTGGCGGGAGCGGCGGGTTCATGCGGAATCCTTTGCGGGGTCTGGTGCCAGCGCCAGCGCCAGCAGCAGCGAGAGAGTGATGCCGAGCGACAGCGTCAGGCCGACGTCGCGCAGAAACGGGGTGGCTGAAAACGACAGCCCGCCAAACGACAGCAAGGCCGTGGCCGCCGCCAGCCACACCGCCATGCGACTGGACGGCGGCGCGTTTTCGCCATGCCGCGCGCCCTCGCGCAGGAAAATCGCGTAGTCGACGCCAAAGCCCAGCACCAGCAGCAGGGTCAACACGGTGAACAGGTTCACGGTCAGGCCGAAGCTGCCGAGCACGGCGAGGGTGAGCGCACTGGCAAGCACGGGGGCAGCCAATGTTTGCAGGCCGGCCCGCGCGCCGTAGCGCCAGATCAGCAGCAGCGCCATCGCCGCATACACCCACACCAGCCGCGACTGCGCGGCAGCGCGCTGCTGCTGCAGGGCCGCGCTCGCCGCTGCCACCGGGTCGCGGAAATGCACGCCGTCGATCCCCGCGCCCGCCGCTGCCAGGCGCGCGGCATCGTGGATACCGAGCAGCGTCACCACGCTGGCAAAGGCGCCGCCATCGACGCGGCCCAGCCACAGCGGCGCGACGCCGGCGAAGCGGGGCGATTGCAGCGCCGCAGGGGTCAGTGGCGTGCTGCGCTCCAGCGCCGCACGCTGGGCGGCGCGCTGCGCGGGCGTGAAGCCCAGCGATTGCAGCAGGGTTTCAGCGGCGCCATGGTCGGCGTAGAGACTCGCCAGCCGCGCCTCGTCGAGCGCCTGCGTGCGCGCCGAGGGCAGGCTCTGGCTGACACGCCGGGCGCCGTCGAGCGCCTGCGCTGCCACCAGCGCGTCCAGCCGCGCACCGAGCAGTTCCTCGCGCTGCAACAGCGCCTCCTCGCTGTCGGCCAGCAACAGGAAGAACCGGCTGTCGAAGCCCGCACCGAGCCCGTCGCGCACTGCCTGCTCTTCGGCCAGCAGTGCCGGCGGGCTGTGCTGCAACAGGCGCACGTCATCGGCCACCCTGAGCTGTGCACAGCCCAGCGCAGCCACTGCCAGCAGCAGCGCCCAGCCCCACGCCGGCAGGCGTCGCGGCCGTAGGGCAGCAGCCAGCGCCAGCCACAGGGCGTGGCGGCGCATCGGTGCCGGCCGTGCCAGCATCGGAAACGCCATCCACACCGTCCATGCCGAGGCGCACAGCCCGACGCCGGAGAACACCGCCATCTGTTGCAGCACCGGCATTGGTGCGGCGGCAAACGCGAGATAGCCGAGCAGCGTGGTGGCCAGCCCCATCCGTACCGCGGTGCCAATGTGGGCGAGCGCATCGCCGGGCTGCCAGCGGCGCGGGTCGCGCAACTGGTCGGCGAGAAAATGGATGGCATAGTCGAGCGAGACGCCGACCAGGCTGGTGCCGAACACCACGGTGAGCAAATGCAAGCGGCCGAACAGCGCCTGGGTGATGACCAGGCCGGCCGCCATGCCGAAGCCCATCGACAGCAGCGCCAGCAGCGAGGGCCGCAGCGCGCCGAATACCGCGAACAGCAGCGCCGCGCAGAGCAGCGCCGAGCCGCCGCCGAGGACCGATACCTCCTGCCGTGCGCGGGCGGCGGCAGCCAGCGCATGCAGGGCGGCACCGGAGGCGGCGACGGTCGCACCCTTCGCCACCGCTGCGCCGCGGGCGCTGGCGATCGCGGCGGCCAGCGCCGGCTGGGCGCCGACGCTGAACGGGCTGTCGCGGCTCTCGGCGAACACCGCCACCTGCACCCGGCCCGGAACGCGGACGGCGAGCACGCCGCCTTCTGGCACTGCATGGCCGGGCACCGACAGGCCGGCGCGCAGAAACCGGTCGGTGAAGCCGAAAGGATCGTCCAGCACCGTCGTCAGCCTGGCGA